>JBCCNY010000300.1:0-4432 GCA_039025595.1 Pseudomonadota bacterium
GGAATGGTCGGCGCGTCGGCGTTCTACCGCTGCGAGGCTTTGCAATGATGTCCTTCGCGGCGCTGACGGAACCCATGCGCGCAGCAAACCTTCTGGCCGGTAAGACCTTGTATCAGATGACCTGTTTGTCGGTCGATGGTGGTCCAGTACAGAGTTCCGGCGCTGGATGGGTCCAAGCGGACGCGGCGATTTCACCGGATCAGAAACTGGATGACTTGTTTTTGATCGCAGGCGGTGACCCTGCCAGGTTTGAAGATCGCGACCTGATGCACTGGCTATCCCGACAGTCGCGGCAGGGGACCATGATAGGGGGCGTGTCCGGCGGGCCCGTTGTCCTTGCCCAAGCGGGTCTAATGACAGGGCGCCGTATGACCGTCCACTGGGAGTATGCGGCGGCGCTTGCAGAGATCTCGCCTCATCTTGCTATCGAGCGATCTTTATACGTCATCGATCGGGACAGGGTGACTTGCGCAGGTGGCACCGCGCCTCTGGATCTCATGCATACGTTGATCGCAAAACATCACGGCGCGAGCTTTGCGCGTCGCGTAACCGATTGGTTCATGCATACTGATATTCGTCCCTCAGCCGGACCGCAGCGCAGCGGTATGGTCGAACGGGTGGGTACGTCGGTCCCGGCGATCATCGACGCGATTGCCGCCATGGAGGCGCATGTATCGGATCCGTTGACTCTGGAGGATCTTGCCGCGCGAGCAAGTCTGTCAAAGCGTCAACTCAATCGCCTGTTTCGGGAGCGCATGCAGCAGTCGGTGATGACCTATTATCGAAGCTTGCGTTTGGAAAAAGCGCGGGGGCTCTTGCGTTCATCACCGCTGCGGTTGACAGAGATTGCGTTGGCGACGGGTTTTGCGAATTCCTCGCATTTCTCACGATCCTATGCGGCGCATTTTGGCGAGCCACCTTCGGCTTATCGATAAACGGTTATGGGGAAGGTATCGCCCAATTGTGACTGTGTCTCTGGATGCATCAGCAAATCTTGAGGGAGAAGATGCATATTCTGGTTCTGCAACATGAACGGATCGAGCACCCAGGTATTTTCCGCTCTTTCCTGAAGGAAGACGGCCATAGCTGGCAGGCCGTGGAACTCGATGAAGGCGAGGCTCTGCCAGCTCTCGACGACTTCGATGCGCTTTGGGTCATGGGTGGGCCAATGGATACCTGGCAGGAAGATGCGCATCCCTGGCTGCGTGAGGAAAAGCAGTTCATTCGTGAGGCTGTGCGGGACCGCAAGATACCCTATCTCGGGTTTTGCCTGGGTCATCAATTGCTTGCCGATGCACTGGGTGGCGCGGTTGGGCCGTCTGAGACACCTGAAATTGGTATCATGGACGTGCAATTGACTTCTGAAGGTGCATCAAATGCCATTTTTCAAGGTTTGCCCGTGCGTTTCAATTGCTTGCAATGGCATTCTGCGGAAGTCAGCTCGCTGCCGGACGGCGCTCGTGTCCTGGCGTCCTCCTCAGCTTGCGCCGTGCAAGCGATGAGTTGGGGCGAGCATGCCTTTTCGATGCAGTTTCACATCGAGATCGAGGCAAACACTGTCGAGGAATGGTCGCACATCTCTGAGTATAAATCAGCTTTGGAGAAAGCGATGGGGGAGGGGTCTCTACCCGCGTTTGAGGCACGCGCTGCGGAGAATATGACGGCGTTCAATCGGACGGCAAAACAAATATACACGAATTGGCAACGCGCCGCCGCGCGCGCCTAATACATCATTCCAATTGCGTCGCCCAATCCTCGGACTGCATTTCCCGGAGCCGACTTGCCGTACGTTCAAACTCAAACGCGCCTTCCCCTTCGACATAGAGAAACTCTGGTTTTGCGGCGGCAGAGCAGATGAGCCGGACACGGGCCTCATAAAGCGCGTCGATCAGTGTTACAAAGCGCTTGGCTTCGTTGAAGTTGGATCGGCTCAATCGGGGAACATTGTCCATGATAAGAACCCGCACGGCCTTGGCGATCGCCAGATAATCGCCAGGGCCCAGCATACGCCCGCAAAGGTCATAGAATGTTGCGCGCGCCACGCCGTTGTGAAACGCCGGAAGGACAATGTCGCGCTTGTTCACAACAATCGTAAGCGGCGCGCCCTCGCCACCCGTCAGATCGGTCCAGATCGTGTCGATCTCCCGCCTTGCATCCGCATTGTCGGGAAAGAAATAGGTCTGGCTGCCCTCGAGACGGCCTTGCCGGTAATCGGTTGGGCTGGTCAGTTCCATGACCACAAGGCTTTCGTTCAGCAATTCGATAAAAGGCAAGAAAAGCTGTCGATTCAAACCATCCTTGTAGAGGTCATCGGGCACCCTGTTCGACGTTGTCACAACGGTGACGCCTTCAGCAAAGAGCGACTGAAACAGACGCCCGACGATCATGGCATCGGTGATGTCCGTGATCTGCATTTCGTCGAATGCCAGGCAGCGTACGGCGTCGGACACTGATTTCGCGACCGGCGCCACGGCATCTTTTGCCCCGTCCGCGCGCGCTTGGTGCAGGCCAGCATGGATCTCCTGCATGAAAGAATGAAAATGAACTCTGCGACAGGGTGCCTCGATGCAGCCCACAAACATATCCATCAGCATCGACTTGCCGCGTCCAACACCGCCCCAAAGGTAAAGCCCCTTTGTCGTCTCTTTGGACCTGCCAAACCATGCCCGCTTCACCGGTTTGGCCAGTTCCAGTCGAATACGTTCCAATTCAGGTAAGACACTCTCCTGAGCGTCGTCACGCTGAAGGCTTCCTTCCTCGACCAGTTCGTCATATCGGTCGTAAATTGTCTGCATCTTACCCTGAGAAAGAAGAAGCCTGATTTCGGCAGCACCGCGACCTTCATCCGCCGTACCCTAGCACGAAAGCACAGTTTCGCAGGCGCTCACAAGCTCCGACAGATGTGTGTAGGGAATACCGTGACCGGCGTTGGGGATCAAAACACTGGAAGCATCAGAATTCCAGACGTCTAAATGCTCCATTCCTTTGAGCGGGATCACATCGTCCTTCTCTCCCCAGACAATAAGTGTCGGTATCCCGAGGGTTGCGATACGGCGGTGGCTGGGGGCGAGATCCTCGCTCAGCACCCCGCGAATCGACGACCACACAGCGGGTGCAAAACCTCGCCAGCGCGTCTCTGCGATCTGGCGGTCAATCATGTTTTCGACCACGCAGTTTTGGTTGCGATCTGTCTCGAGAGCGTTTCGCGAAAAACTAGGATACACCAATCGCATCAGGGCGCCCCCAAGGAGAGGCAGCTTCGCAGAAATTTTCGGGATCGTCCCAAGATCATGGCCAAATCCCGCCGGAGCAATCAAAACGAGTTTGCGCACCCGGTCGGGATGTTTTGCAGCAAATGTTGCCGCGATTGCGCCTCCCATCGAATAACCGAGCACGAGAACAGGCTCTGTCATTTTAAGGTTGTTGAGCAGCTCGTCCAATTGATCCGCGAAATATGCGCCGGACTGCAATCCGTCCGGATAATCAGAACATCCGCGACCGTATAGATCGTAGAGCAATACGCGGTAGCCCTTCCTGACCAGTTCGGGCGCGAAGGCTTCCCAGACAAAGCTTGGTGTCGTGAGGCCGTGAATGCAGACCGCCACTGGTCCATCCCCAGGGCCAAGCCACCGGTAATGTGTGCGGTGTCCGGGTTTTCCCGCAGCGGGTGCGTCAGCCTTGTTTGGCCGTACTGGACGCAATCGCTCGACAACGAATGGTGTGACCGCCGCAGCGGCGCCTGCCAGACTTGCCCCGACTAGGATTTCGCTGATCGCCATGCGTTGAGTATGTAGCGGCTGGTCATAAGGTCGAGATGCGCACCACCACCGTTTTTAAAAAGCGTAATCTCGTCTGAAGATGACCGCTTGAATTTTTCCAGCTCATAGTAATCTGCGCGTATGTCTTCCTCAGAGATAACGCCTGTCGATCTTGGGATCTCGATTTCACCGATATGACCGATCGTGGTGTCCCGGCTGTCCACGAACAAACTGGCGCGTTCAATCGCCTCATCGTCCGCCTCGCGCATATCGGGTCGATAGGCACCGATCAGATCAATGTGCTGTCCGGGTTGCAACCAAGCGCCCTGGATCAAGGGTTGCAACGTCATCGTCGCACTGGTCACGATATCCGATCTTCGTACGGCGTCTTCAAGATTTGTGGCAAGCTCCAAACCCGGGAGCTTCTCCGCCATCGCTTCTGCATTCGCTTGCGTACGGTTCCATATTTGAAAACGGGCATTCGGAAAGACAGAGCTATAGGCGTCGTAAAGGGCGTGACCAACCGTTCCGGCGCCGACGATGAGGATAGTCTGGCTTTCGGGCCGTGCCAGGCGCTTCGCGGCAAACAGGCTGTCGCCGGCGGTTTTCCACTTCGTTACCAGATGAAAATCGATCACGGCGTCCAAACCGCCATGCGCGTCTGAGAAAACGCA
>JBCCNY010000301.1:0-4420 GCA_039025595.1 Pseudomonadota bacterium
CCTTGATTTTCGATCCTGGTATCTCATGAAAAGCGGGTTATGCCCCAATGACGCAGCTATGATTTCATGGGTGCACAGGTTCTACTATGACCTCAGAGACCACGGCATCACAGATATCTATTCACCAGAAGCGCGAAAGCATATGCGGAACATTCGGCATGTGGATTTTGACCGTTAACGAATGCCTGGCACAGTCACCACCGGCCTCGTCGCGACCTGAGTATCTTCGCTAAACTTGATGTGCTGCGCTTTGAGAGCTTTGCGGAGCGCTTTCTCGCTTGGATGCTCAAGACCTGCTTTCGGCTCGGAGTTCTAGATTTGGCTTAGTCGGCGGGCCAGAGGCGGCCCACCGCTGCATTACTTGTGGCACCTGCGTCTCAGGACAGTGAACCGTCTATGCCCTTGCAGGCTTCCACCAGACCTTTGACCGCGGCAACGGACTTGTCAAACATCGCCTGTTCTTCTTTGTTCATGGCAATCTCGACAATGCGCTCGATCCCACCGCCGCCAATCACGGTCGGAACGCCAACATAGAAGCCATCGAGGCCATACTTGCCTTCTACATAGGCAGCACAAGGCAACACGCGCTTTTGATCCTTGAGATAGCTCTCCGCCATTTCGATCGCGGATGTTGCGGGTGCGTAGAAGGCCGACCCGGTCTTGAGCAGGCCCACGATTTCCGCGCCGCCATCCCGCGTGCGCTGAACGATCGATTCCAGCTGCTCTTCAGTGGTCCAGCCCATCTCCACGAGATCCGGCAGAGGGATGCCTGCGACCGTCGAATAGCGTGTCAGCGGCACCATGGTATCGCCATGCCCACCCAAAACGAATGCGGTCACGTCTTTCATCGAAACGTTGAACTCCAGCGACAAAAAGTGACGGAACCGCGCGCTGTCCAGAACACCGGCCATCCCGCAGACTTTCTCACGGGGCAGACCGGAAAAGCTTTGCAGCGCCCAAACCATCGCATCCAGCGGATTGGTGATGCAGATCACAAACGCATCAGGGGCATTGTCGCGGATGCCCTCGCCGACCGATTTCATGACTTTGAGGTTGATACCGAGAAGATCATCGCGGCTCATGCCGGGTTTGCGCGGCACCCCGGCGGTCACGATGCACACGTCCGCGCCGGCGATATCGGCGTAATCCTGCGTGCCCTTCAGCGCAGCGTCAAAGCCTTCGGACGGGCCGGATTCTGCGATATCGAGCGCCTTGCCCTCAGGCGTTCCCTCCGCGATGTCAAACAAGACAACGTCGCCAAGTTCTTTCAATGCGGCTAGATGCGCGAGTGTCCCGCCGATCTGTCCTGCCCCGATGAGTGCAATTTTTGGTCGTGCCATGCGATTGGCCTCCGGTCGGTTATTGTCCGGCCAATTGGCTATGCGCAAACGAACGAGCGTGCAAGGCTCAAGGGAATGGATTGGACAAGCGGCCCGGCTCTTGGCCAAAAAGGACTTCTATCGCGAGAGCGCCAGGCGTAACATGTCGCTTTCAGCTGATGGGCTAGACAAGGTCAGGAGGAAAAGTCGGCCTGTCCGGATGTCATGAGGGACAACCAGAAAGCGGCCATATCGACCGGGCGAAATCGTCGTCAGCCGCCCGGTTCCAAGGATTTAAACGTCGTTCCCGTCAGTTGGGAGGACGTCGGTCAATTCTTCAAAAGCCTGACCGCTGGCGACTAGGCACGTCATACCTTTTGCGGACGTCACAGTTATGGTCCATGTGCCGGTTTTCTCAGATGCAAAAACCTCGACCACCGCATTGTTTGCGCCAAGACCCATGGATTTCCGCGATTCGCCGTATTTGGACGCAAGTCGCTCCACCACTGTTTCACGCGGCGCACAATTTGCCGCAAGTGCCGGTCCGGCCGCGCCAATCGCCATTATGGCGCCGACGATCAACTCTCTGGTCTTCATGGTATTGCCCTTTCTCGATTGGTTTTCTGCCGTTCGACTGTTGAAAGCCTGCCTGTGTGGGTATCAAATTAGCGTTAACGGAGCGTTCGCTTTGATTTTTCCGGCTTAGCGTTGCGCAAACTGGCTTCGGTCTTGTGGTTTTTGGTGAAAAAATGGCAAATCTGCCCGCAAGACTTGCATAACAGGAACGAACACACCCATGGACCTGCAAACGCACCCTTATCGATCAGTGCTTTACATTCCCGGCTCGAAAGAGCGCGCGTTGGACAAGGCGCGCAACCTGCCGGTCGACGCAATCATTTTTGATCTCGAAGACGCGGTGGCACCTGATGCGAAGGCGTCTGCACGCGAGACTCTCGCTCAGGCGCTTTCCGACGGCGGGTACGGCAATCGGGTAAAAATTGTTCGGATCAACGCACTGACAACGGAATGGGGTTTTGAGGATGTCAGGGTGCTCGGAGATGCTGGCGCGGACATTATCCTGCTGCCCAAAGTGAATGCCTATCCCGATGTCGACAGTCTGGCAGACATGATTGGACCGGATATGCCGATCTGGACAATGATGGAAACGCCAGCCAGTGTCTTCAATGCCCGTGAAATTGCAGCACACCGTCAGGTGACCGGCTTGGTGACCGGCACGAATGACTTGACCAAGGAGCTGGGGTGCCGTTTTCGTCCGGACCGCATGCCGCTGCTGCAATCGCTGCAGATGATCGTGATGGCGGCGCGCGCGAGCCGCGGCGTCGTTGCGATTGACGGAGTTTATAACAAGTTCCGCGACGGCGACGGTCTAAAAACGGAATGTGAACACGGGCGTGATCTTGGCTTCGATGGCAAGACATTGATCCATCCCGATCAGATCGCTGTTACGAATACGGCTTTTGCGCCCACACAATCTGAAATTGATATGGCGCGTCGGCAGATTGATGCGTTTGAGGAAAGCAAGCGTCAGGGTCAGGGTGTGGCCGTTGTGGATGGCCAGATCGTTGAAAACCTCCATGTCGTCGCGGCGCATCGCATTCTTGCGAAATCCGAGGCCATCGCACAGATGGCGGCGGCATAAGCAATGTCTCTGCTCGTTCCGGGTTTGGCACTTTGGAGTGGCGCGCATCTCTTTAAGCGGATTGCGCCCGATGCGCGTGCGCGGCTCGGCGAACCTGGCAAGGGTCTTGTCGCGCTGCTTCTGACTTCGAGCGTGGTCATGATAATCATCGGCTATCGTGGTTGGGATAGCACCATGTATCTTTGGGGTCGGCATCCAGCGACTGTCGGGATAAACAATCTGCTCATGCTTCTATCGGTCTACATGTTTGCCGCCTCGGGCATGAAGACGGCGCTGGCCAGGCGTATGCGTCACCCGATGCTGGCCGCGGTGAAGGTCTGGGCACTGGCGCATCTGCTGGTCAACGGAGACCTCGCATCCCTCATTCTGTTTGGCGGTCTTCTGGCCTGGGCCGTGGTCGAGATGATCGCGATCAACCGGGCCGAGCCCCATTGGGAACCGCCCGAGCCTGCGCCGTTGCGAAAAGAAGTGATCGCGCTTGGTGGAAGCCTTGTTGTCTATCTGCTCATCGCCTGGGTTCATTATCTCCTAGGATATCCTGTTTTCGGATGACCGAATGAAACTGTATCGATTTTTGTCGGCCGACGACACATCAGCGTTTTGTCATAAAGTGACCGCCGCCTTGAACAACGGTTGGTCCCTCCACGGCGACCCGACCTATGCCTTTGACGCTGCTAACGGGGTCATGCGATGTGGTCAGGCGGTGATAAAAGAGGTCGAGGGCGAGTATAGTCCGAACCTGAAACTTGGAGACCACTAGGATGGCCAAAACCAACCCGGGCCGCTTTTTCGAGGATTACAGCCTTGGGGAAACCATTGTGCACGCGGTTCCTCGCACTGTGACATCAGGCGAGCGCGCAATTTATCATGCGCTCTATCCCGCGCGCCACGCGCTTTACTCATCGGATCTTTTTGCGCAAAGCTGTGGACTGCCGAGCTCTCCGTTGGATGATATGGCTGCCTTTCACGTCGTCTTCGGCAAGACAGTGCCTGATATCTCTCTCAATGCCGTGGCCAATCTGGGCTATGCAGAAGGGGTCTGGCGCCTGCAGGTATATCCGGGCGATACCCTGCGCGCTGAATCAGAGGTCATTGGCCTGAAGCAGAACTCCAACGGAAAAACCGGGGTTGTCTGGGTCCGCAGCACGGGCCTCAATCAAAAAGATGAGGTCGTGATTGAGTACGTACGCTGGGCGATGATCCGCAAGCGCGACGTCGGATCGCCGGCGCCGGAAACGGTCGTGCCAGCGCTCAAACCCGCGCTCGAGACAGCGGACCTAGTGCTACCGGAAACTCTCTCCTTCGATGGCTACGATTTCGCGCTGGCGGGTGAGCCGCATCGGTTGTCCGATTATGCGGTTGGTGAAATCATTGATCATGTGGATGGCGTCACGGTCGAAGAGGCCGAGCACATGATGGCGACACGGACATGGCAAAACAC
>JBCCNY010000302.1:0-4418 GCA_039025595.1 Pseudomonadota bacterium
CTGCCTGATGTGGCCGAAATCCCGGACACCGCCTGGCCCATGCTTCAAGATCTCGATTGCTGGGTGCTCGATGCTTTGCGACGTGATCCTCATCCGACCCATGCGCATTTGGCGAAATCGCTTGAATGGATTGAACGTGCTGCGCCGCGTCGGGGCGTTCTGACAAATATGCATAACGATCTAGACTACCAGACTCTTGTAGACGAAACGCCCTCGCATATCACCCCGGCCTATGACGGCATGGTGATCGCTTATCCGGGCTGACCGGTACTATGCAGGCGTTGCTCGATGTCATCTTGCCAGTTTTTCTGGTGATTGGATTTGGCTACCTCGCTGTCTGGCTTGGCTGGTTCACGCAGGCAGGTGTGGATGGGTTGATGAAATTCACCCAGCACTTCGCTATACCCTGCCTGTTGTTTCTGGCCATCGCGAGGCTGGATCTCGATCAAAGCTTCGACTGGCGCTTGTTTCTGAGCTTTTACGCCGGTGCCTTAGCGGGCTTCCTGTTGGGACTTTTCGGGGCGCGCTACGTCTTTGGCCGGGCTTGGGAAGATGCGGTCGTGATCGGCTTTTGCTGTCTTTTCTCTAATTCCGTTCTGCTGGGTTTGCCGCTGACCGAACGCGCGTATGGTGCCGATGCATTAGAGGCGAATTTTGCGATCATCGCATTTCATTCGCCCTTTGCCTATGGCATCGGGATCACGGCCATGGAATTTGTGCGTGCCCGGGGTCAGGCCAGGGCAGGGATCGTGCCTCGCGTGCTCAAGGCAATGTTTTCTAACTCGTTGATCCTAGGAATTGTAGCTGGATTTGCGGTGAATCTGAGCGGATTGCCGCTTCCTGGGGTTCTCAATGACGGGTTGGAGCTTATGGTGCGCGCCGCGCTGCCCGCCGCACTCTTTGGTCTTGGCGGTGTGCTGGTTAGTTACCGGCCGGAAGGAGACCTTAGGATCGTGCTCTACATCTGCTTGATCGTGCTAGTGGTGCATCCGGCGATCACCCGCGGGCTCGGTCTTGCTCTTTCGCTGCCCGTTGACGCAACACGTTCAGCAGTTTTAACAGCCGCGATGGCCCCAGGAATAAACAGCTATATCTTCGCTTCGCTCTACGGGCGGGCAATGCGGGTTGCGGCCACAACCGTTCTGGTGGCTACGGCTCTGTCTATTCTGACAGTCTGGGTTTGGCTCGCGCAGTTGCCTTAGGCGTCGGCGACAAAGTACAAAAGAGCGCGATCCCATGTCCCAAACACTTGCAATCACCAGCGGATGCAGGTTCGATCTGGCGCGTTGAGAATGCCGCATCAAAAACTCCAGAACGCCGATTTGGCCCAGTTGCTCAAGCGTATCGCCGCGGGAGACAAGCAAGCGTTCGCTCTCTTCTACAATGCGCTGGAGAAGCCTGTTTACAGGTTTATCGCGTCAAAAATGAACGATCCTCACGAATCTGCCGACATACAGCATGACGTGTTTATGGAGATCTGGCATGTGGCCGGACGTTTTGAGGGACGATCGACAGTGAAAACTTGGGTATTTGGTATCGCGTACCGAAAGACGATGGACCACTTTCGCAAACACAAGCGGGTGGACCTGACAGATGAGGTCGAAGAGCGTGTGGATGACAGCCCTGATGCTGTGGCCTGTCTGGCAGCCAGCCAGGAAGGCGCGCATCTGAAACAGTGTCTGGGTGAATTGAAGCCGCAGATGCGATCGGCCGTTGAATTGGCGTTTTTTGAGGATCTGACGTATCCTGAAATCGCCGAGATCGCAGGTGTGCCCGAGGGCACGATCAAGACGCGCGTGTATCATGCAAAAAAACTGCTGCTCCGTTGTCTGTCGGCACGCATGCAAGGAACTCAGGCATGAGCCAGATCAGCGATATGTCCGGAGAGGAAGCCGAGCGCCTCCTGATCTTTCTCGCCAATGATACCTTGGCCGGTGAGGAACGCGCCGCTGTCGAAGCGGCGGTCGAAGCCGATGATAGACTTGCCGCCGAGTTGGCGGCGTTGCGCACAATGCGGCACAAGCTACAAGATGAGGAAGCCTCGCACAGTCCTGGAGAATTCGGACTGGCACGTTTGATGCGCGATATCGATGCCGAGACGACAATGGCGGTGACGCATGTTGGGGGCAAACGATCGGGCGCGTCCTCGTTTTGGAAGATTGCAGCCGTCGTCCTTTTGGGGCTTTTTTCGGCACAAAGCGCTTTCGTCTATTTGAAAGGTGAACAGGACGGCACGGATGTTCAGCTGGCGAGTGGGGATCCGGCGGTTTCTACCGAGAGACCGACGCTGCGGCTCGATTTTGACCCGGATGCCACAGTGAGCGAAATTGCGTCGCTTTTGCTGGAGACAGAGCTCACAATTGTCGACGGACCTTCGGCGATTGGGTTCTATACGCTGGAAGCGTTGGATGAAGCGGGCTATGCGCAGGCGCTTGAAATCTTGCAAAGCAGACCCGATTTGGTGGATATTGTGGAGTAGAATGACATTTTACAGAACAACCATTGCGTTCATCGCATGTGTTTTCATCGCATTTTCTGCGGTGGCGGCTCCTTTTGTGTCGCGCTCCGGTTGTTTTCTGGGATGCGGGGTGGATAACCTTTTCTACCCCCTTCTGGACCCTTCAGATACCGCGAATGAAAACGGTGATGGCGACCCTGACGACCCTTCGCCCGAGGGCACGGGCGGTCCAGATGTCGTGGACAGTCCCGATGGAACACCGGAATTCGTCGTCTCCGTGGATTTGCGCGATTCGGTCTCCGTTGTGACCGCGTTGACCCGGTCTGGTGCGCGTCTTTTGCGCGACCGAACCTTCATTCATCTGGAGCAGCGTCTCTTGATTTTTGCCTTGCCGGAAGGGTTTTCCGCGGATGAGGCGCGGGCCGCGCTGGCGCAGGTCAGTCCCGGTGCAACCCTTGATCAGCATCATATTTACCGCCGTGCGTCTGGACCGCGCGTGTATCACGCAGCGATGCTGGGCGATTCGCCTGACCAAACCTGCGCCGTGGCTGAACCAATCCGAGTTGGCGTTATTGATGGCCCCGTAAATGCAACGCACACGGCATTGCGAAATGTATCGGTCACCCAGGAACGCTTTCTTGGGCGCGGAGAACGCGAAACGAGCGTGCACCATGGAACAGCCGTGGCGGGTCTGATCGCAGGTGAGGCGGAGGCCGGGCCGCTTGCGGGTCTGGCACCTGGTGTATCGCTCTACGCGGCCAACGTATTTGGCGAGGGCGTAAAGGGCGAAGGTGCAAGGCTTGAATCTGTGGCGACCGCGCTGGACTGGCTGATCGGCCAGGAGGTACACCTGATAAATATGTCATTTGCTGGCCAACCAAACACGACCTTTGGAAAGCTGATACGCGCGGCGCGCGACAAGGACGCGGTCATGATCGCAGCGGCGGGCAACAACCAAAGCGACGTGGCGATGTATCCTGCCGCATCACCTGATACGATTGCTGTTACCGCAGTGGATGCGGCGGGGCGGATCTATCGGAAGGCAAACTTCGGTGAGCATATCGAATTCGCCGCTCCCGGCGTCGATCTTTACGTGGCCTGGGACGAGGCGGGCAGCTACCGCTCTGGGACGTCTTTTGCCACCCCTGTCGTGACGGCCTTGCTCGCGCGTCAGGCAGAGCGGTCTCCGGTGACTTTAGAGGGCGCGCGCGAGGTTTTGCGCGCAGATGTGCGCGATCTGGGACCGGGCGGGCGTGACGAACGTTTTGGCTTTGGTCTGGTGCAATCGGGCGGGTGCTAGACCCGATCAACTCTCAGCTGGCGGCGCGCCACCGGTAAAAGCATTCCCGTTAGAATAGTTGCACGGTGCTTCCTGCATTTCGAGATGCAGACCCGAACCATTGAAGGGATGCGCGCGCGCTAACTCCTCGTTGACCTCGATACCGAGGCCAGGCGCTGTGGGGGCGTCGATAAATCCCTGCTCAACCGAAACCGTGCCGCCGATGAGGTCGTTGTGAAACGTGGTCTCGATCGTTTCCGCCATCAAGAGGTTCGGGATGGCCACCGCCAGATGAATATTGGCGGCCCATTCGACGGGTCCCGCATAGAGATGCGGTGCCATCTGTGCATTATAAACCTCGGCCATCGCCGCGATTTTGCGCGCCTCCCAAATACCACCCACGCGGCCAAGCGCGGGCTGCAGAATTGTTGCCGCGCCCTGACGCAAAATGGGCGCAAATTCGGCTTTTGTCGTGAGCCGTTCGCCGGTGGCCACGGGGATCGAGGTGGCGCTCGCCACACGGGCCATTTGCGCCACGTTATCTGGGGGAATGGGCTCTTCGTACCAGAGCGGTTGATAGGGCTCGATCGCCTTGGCCAGCCGGATCGCCCCACCAGTGGAGAACTGACCATGGGTTCCAAAAAGCAAGTCAGCCCGGTCGCCCACCGCTTCCCGGATCGC
>JBCCNY010000303.1:0-4401 GCA_039025595.1 Pseudomonadota bacterium
GCCGCAATGATCTCTTCGATCGGCACGATCGCATCTCGAAGCTCCTGTTCGACAGGGCCAGGGGTTTCATAGACGGGGGCTTGCGTCATCTTTTTGCCTAAGCTTTCACCGTTTGCGCTCTAGCGCAGGGCGCTCTCGAAGGCCAGAGCCAATGACCCGTGACAGAATGCGGCAGGGGCCTGACTTTAGCTTGTTGATCCTAACAGTTGTGTTAGGCTTCGGTATACCGTGGGTGCTGACCAAAAGGATTCTGCCAATGCCGTCACTTTGGCGTATCTTTATGACAAATATCGGCGTTGGGTTTGCACTCGCGGCCGTTTTCATATTGCTCCTTCTTTGGTTCGATATTGGTAAGCTGGGATATTTGGTGTCCGTGGTTAGTGGTAGTTGGCTTATGATTCTGCCACTTTGGATTATGTTTGGCGGTCTTTTCACCTGTGTTCAGTTCATTGTGGCTGGCCTTTGCGACGACGATGACGATGATGATGAGCCGCGTGGGGGCCGCCGGGATAAAGAAAACCTGCATCACGAATACGCGGTCATTCCAGTGCGCAGCGACGAAACTCGCGGTCCGTTCTGGTCTCGTCGATAAGTGGATCGTACGCGCGATCAAAAGCACCGGTGCAATTTGTATGATCTATTGCTGCGATCAAACCCACAGTGCGTGTAAATTTGGGTGTGACGAGCCCGCGCGCAACCGTTTGGTTCTCTCATTCCCGAGGACCTGTATATACAGGTGGGCGCCAGGTAAACGGACCACGGTCCGAACAGAGCCGGCTCCCTCGGAATTGCTTAAGGCCACCGGAATGTAACCGTTCACGAGAAGGGCAGAACCCGCCACGTGCAAGACATAGGGATCAGCACCTGGCCGGGCAAGGGTAATTTTGTTCACTAAACCCTTGATCGTGTTCTCTTTATGTTCTTATTATTCATCTATGAGCCCCGACGCATCACCGCCGCTCTCTTCAGGTCTGGTTTCTGCCAAACCTGGCCAGCTTTTGGCCCGCGGCGTGTGTCGCCATCTGCATAGTCATGATTTCGCGTGCCTTGAAGAATTCACGCCCGAGCGCGGCAAGCGCGTCGATGTGTTGGCCCTTGGTGCGCGAGGAGAGATTTGGATCATCGAATGCAAGTCGAGCCGCGCGGATTTTACATCTGACGCGAAATGGCAGGGATATCTGGAATGGTGCGACCGGTATTTCTGGGCCGTGGATGCGGATTTTCCGACCGCTCTATTGCCAGACGAGACCGGTTTGATCTTGGCCGATGCCTATGACGCTCAGATCATTCACATGGGCGACGAAAACAGGCTGCCCGCGGCGCGACGCACGGCGCTTATACGGCGCTTCGGCCGCGCCTCGGCCTTCCGTCTTCAAAGTCTGCGCGATCCAGCGCAAGTCTAGTCGCTTTCAGCTTCGTCGCGCCTCTGCCGCTTTCGCTGCGGCGATAATTTCTTCTGCGATTTCAATTGCTTCTTCGGGCTCAAAGTCCATCGGTATCTCGATCTTTCCCGCCTCGATAAAGAGCCGCACCATTCCCGTATCGGTTGGCCCGATCTGTAGATTTGCCTCGATGTCGCGTTCCGTGTTGATGCCCATCGCTGACCTCTGGTGAAAAGCATTGCGGGAATTCGCCCGCTGCTAACGAGTCCCGTGCTTATTGGCAAGATCGCAGGCTTTGGCACATCGTATGAGACTTGCAATCGAGGGCGCAGGCCGCTAGACCGCCCGGCGAGCCGCCTTAGCTCAGTAGGTTAGAGCGCTAGATTGTGGATCTAGAGGTCCCCCGTTCGAGCCGGGGAGGCGGTACCATCTTTAGTTACACTCTCTTCCATCCTCGCGAACCCTTGGGGCAACTGAGCTCACTGAACGCGCTTTAAAACTCGGTATTGCGTCACACTTCTCGCTGGTGGCGCGTGTCACTCGATATCTATCACTTGGGTCAGTTCGCCGGAGGCCGCATCGAAGATCAGTATCTTATCTGCCTGTGTAACAACAGCATACCAGTCGCGCCCCTTGGTGAAGGCGGTTGCGGTGCTGCCCTCCGGCAGCACGATCGTGTCAGGCAGGGCTAGGGTGCTCGATCTGTCCGTCCCATTGTCGTCCTGTCCGAAAGAATGCAGGCGGCTGACAAGCAGTCCGACGATAGTTACAACGCCGATCACCATCACGACGGTCAGAACTGTCACCAACCGTTTGAGATAGGAAACCAGCGCGGGGTCCAGAGCCGGAGGTGGTGCGGGATCCGGGTCAGGAGTTTTGGGCATGAACGTCCCCTCACTTTGCGTGCGTATCGCCGCCGATCCGCCTGCGCGTCTTGATAAGGCGCTTGCCCGAGATGTGCCAGAGGCGGCATCTCTTTCCCGGTCGCGGCTGGCCCGCTTGATCGGCGACGGTCACGTGACGCTTGGCGGCGTGGTTGTGACAGATCCAAAGCGGCGCGTGCAAGAAGGAGATATCGTAGAGATCCGCGTCCCGAAAGCGGTTGAGACGGACATGGCGCCAGAGGCGATCTCGCTCGATATCGCCTTCGAGGATGATGACCTGATTGTCATCAACAAACCGCCGGGCATGGTGGTCCATCCCGCGCCGGGCAGCCCAACGGGAACCTTGGTCAACGCGCTGCTGCATCATTGCGGGGAAAGTTTGTCTGGAGTTGGCGGTGAGAAACGACCGGGGATCGTACACCGGATCGACAAGGACACCAGTGGTTTGCTGGTGGTAGCCAAAACTGATCGTGCACATCACGGGCTCGCCGCGCAATTTGAAGCGCATCACGTCGAGCGGCGCTATCAGGCGCTGGTCTATGGAATACCAGACCCATCAGAGCCCAGGCTGCGTGGATTACGAGGGATCAGCGCAGAGCCGGGCAATGTAATCAAGATCACAACGCAATTAGGGCGTCATCGCACCGATCGTCAGCGTCAGGCCGTCTCTTTTGAAGCAGGTCGGCATGCGGTGACGCGCCTCCGGCCAACCAATCGATTTGGCCAACCACCACAAATCGCCATGGTCGAATGCTGGCTGGAGACCGGGCGTACCCACCAGATCCGTGTTCATCTAGCTTATGCCGGCCACAGTCTCGTCGGGGATCCGGTTTATGGGGGGCGACGAAAAATAAGGCGTGAGACGCTGCCCAAAGGCGCGGAAAATGCTCTTGAGGTGTTTCAACGCCAGGCTTTGCATGCCGCAATGCTGGGTTTCACGCATCCTGTGTCGACAGAGCACATGCAGTTTTCCGCGCCCATGCCGCCGGATATGACGGGTCTCATTCGGGCTCTGAAGGCCTCAGCAAATGAATGATCATCTTATTGTTACGAAACGCACCTTTGCGTGATCGGCTGTTGCAAAGCCTGGAATACATTGGTGTACCGATTAACTCTCCATTAAACAAATGAGTTCACTTCGGTTGAATTGGGTTCAACGAGTGCCCATATCGAAGTTAAATGTTCTAACATTGCGCGCAAAACGCGCTTATGGGACAAGGAAGACAGGATGAGCAACTACGCAAACCTGCCCGCGCCCTCTCCGGAGGCCGGGCTGAACCGGTACCTTCAGGAAATTCGGAAGTTCCCACTTCTGGAGCCCGAACAGGAATACATGCTGGCCAAACGCTGGGTGGAAAAACAAGACGCCGAGGCGGCCCATGCAATGGTGACATCGCATTTGCGTCTCGCCGCGAAAATCGCGATGGGCTATCGCGGATACGGCCTTCCACAAGCCGAAGTCATTTCAGAAGCCAATGTCGGTCTTATGCAAGCGGTCAAACGCTTTGACCCGGAAAAAGGGTTCCGCCTCGCGACCTATGCGATGTGGTGGATCCGTGCCAGCATTCAGGAGTACATTCTGCGCAGCTGGTCCATGGTTAAGCTGGGCACCACATCGGCGCAAAAGAAGCTCTTCTTCAACCTGCGCAAGGCAAAGGCGCGTCTCGGCGCTCTCGAAGAAGGCGACATGCATCCCGATAACGTCAAAAAGATCGCCACGGATTTAGGCGTCAGCGAGGAAGACGTCGTATCGATGAACCGGCGCATGTCGGGCGGAGACGCGTCTTTGAATGCCACGGTCGGCAGCGATACCGAAGGCAGCATGCAGTGGCAGGACTGGCTGGAGGATGAAGGCGCCGATCAGGCTGGCGACTACGAGGCGCGTGACGAGCTTGAGGCTCGCCGCGAGATGCTGGCCGAGGCGATGGATGTGCTCAATGACAGAGAGCGCGATATCCTCGCGCAGCGCCGTTTAAGCGACAAGACCGTGACGCTCGAGGAATTGAGCGGACAGTACAATGTTAGCCGCGAAAGGATCCGGCAGATCGAAGTGCGCGCATTCGAAAAACTGCAAAAGCGCATGCGCTCCCTGGCGCAGGAAAAGGGTATGACGGCGCAAGTCTGACCCTTTTCAC
>JBCCNY010000304.1:0-4401 GCA_039025595.1 Pseudomonadota bacterium
ACAAGGCACCTGGGAAGGCGTCAGTGGCGCAATCTTCATGGGGCTGGGTACGGCGATGCCGGGCCTCTACAGCGTGATCGCAATCGCTGTGTGCATCGGAGCACTGGTGATCGGCCAGGGCATGGAGTCGTCCAAGTACAAAAATCACAAGTAAAAAAGACCAGTGAGCAAAAGCGCCCCGTCGGTTTCCGTGCGGGGCGCTTTTTTTGTCCAGACTCAAATTCAAACAGGGCGGTGCGGATCTAAGTGGCTTGGGGTTTTTTGGTACCCCGCCAATCGAAAAAGCCCGGGCCGGCCCGGTCAAGTAGAGCCCGCGCCAGCGCCTCGCCCATCGCCGCGCCATCCTCTACGGGGCCAGACAATTCATCAGCGAAACTGGCATGTCCGTCGGGGCTCAGGATTTCACCACGCAGCCGTAGCGTGGCATCATCGATTTCGGCCAGACCAGCAATGGGCGTCTCGCAAGAGCCATCCAGCGCCGCCAGAAAGGCGCGCTCGGCGGCCAGTCGATTGCCCGTTTCGGTATGATGAATCGCCTCAAGCATGCCGGCGATCCGAATATCATCCGCGCGTCGTTCTATCCCAATCGCGCCTTGCGCGACAGCCGGCAGCATTTCATCAGGTGAAATCGCAGCTCGCGCAACCGCGCTCTGGCCGAGACGGTTCAGTCCGGCTTTCGCCAAAAATGTGCAGGCGGCCACACCGTCTTCGAGCTTTTTTAGTCGGGTCTGCACATTGCCCCGAAACTCGACAACTGTGAGATGCGGAAATCGCACCAACACCTGCGCCTTGCGACGCAGTGAAGATGTTCCGACCATTGCACCTTCAGGCAAGTCACCCAGCCCAGCAAAATTCGACGAGACGAAGGCATCGCGCACATCCTCACGCGGCAGATAGGTTGTGAGCGTCAAACCTGCAGGCTGTTCGACCGGCATGTCTTTCATCGAGTGAACAGCGATGTCGATCCCGCCGGACAACAATTCGTCTTCAATCTCGCGGGTAAAAAGACCCTTCCCGCCGATTTCCTTCAGCGGCCGGTCTAACACCCGGTCTCCAGTGGTTTTGATCACCACGATGTCGAAGGCGTCGTGCGGCAAATCGAAAGCAGTTGCGAGCCGGTCGCGTGTTTCGTGCGCTTGTGCCAAGGCAAGCGGAGAACCTCGCGTTCCAATCCGCAAGGGGGTATCTGGCGAAGGGAGTTGTGTCGTCATAGGTCTGGTCTAGCCCTGTCAACTTGCGTTGACAAGTCACTGGGCAGACAGTCTAAAGACCTGCGGGATGCCTACAGGTGACGCGTAAAGAAGTCGGGGGAGCCATCGCAATGACGACAACCAAAACCATCCTGCGTGCACTGGCCGGTGAGGTGCAGAAAACGCCCCCGATTTGGATGATGCGGCAAGCGGGCCGGTATCTGCCGGAATACCGCGCGACCCGGGCTGAAGCGGGAGATTTTCTCTCGCTCTGTTACAATTCGGATCTGGCGACCGAGGTGACGCTGCAACCGATACGTCGCTATGAATTTGACGCGGCAATTCTGTTCGCCGATATCCTGCTTCTGCCGCAATCGCTAGGCGCCGATTTATGGTTTGTCACAGGCGAAGGCCCGCGCCTTTCGACGATCACCAGCGAAGCGGATTTTGCCAAGTTGGGCCCCGCCGCCGACGTGCACGAGACGCTTGCGCCAATATATCAAACCGTGCGCAATCTCTCGTCGGAATTGCCGCGTGAGACGACACTGATTGGTTTTGCGGGAGCTCCCTGGACGGTCGCGACATACATGATTGCAGGTCGCGGCACACCCGATCAGGGTCCGGCTCATGCGCTGAAGGCTGAGAACCGGTCGCTCTTCGAGGCTTTGATAAACCGCCTGACGGAGGCCACGATCTTGTATCTCAGTGCCCAGATCGAGGCGGGCGCCGAGGTGATCAAGATCTTCGATTCCTGGGCTGGCTCACTGAAAGGTCAAGATTTTGAGGATTTCGCGGTGCGCCC
The DNA here is from genome assembly GCA_039025595.1 of Pseudomonadota bacterium. GTDB lineage: Bacteria > Pseudomonadota > Alphaproteobacteria > Rhodobacterales > Rhodobacteraceae > Roseovarius. The sequence continues at coordinate 1,993 of JBCCNY010000304.1, forward strand.
CGCTACCAAGATTATCTCGGCCCTGAAAGCCAAACATCCCGATATCCCCATAATCGCTTTTCCCCGCGAGGCCGGACAAGGCTATGTCGGCTTTCACGAAAAAACCGGGGCCGATTGCGTCGCATTGGATAACTCCGTGACGCCCGAATGGGCGGCCGAGTATGTACAGGCCTCCGGCTGCGTTCAGGGCAATCTTGCCTCGTCGCATATGGTAACCGGGGGTGAGGACCTTGTGCGAGAAACGCGACATGTCGTTGGTGCTTTCTCCACGGGTCCGCATATTTTCAATCTCGGCCATGGCATCACCCCCGATGCTGATCCCGACAATGTCCAGTTAATGATTGACACGATCCGCGCCTCATAGGTTTTGTGGCTTGAACCGTATTTGGCTCAATAGTCAGTAAGTGAGACTTAAGAAAAGGGTCGCTAACACGACCCTTCATTACCCAAATCGTGCTGTCTTTAGTATCCGCCAAATCAAAAAACGCCTGCATGCCTCTGGGGATGCCGTATTCGTGCCACAAGAGCCTTATATGCACCTGTGAGGTACCAAACAGGTGACGGGATGGCCCAAAGAGACAGCAATTCCGAAGATTCCTTCGCAGAGACGCGGAAGTATTGGAAAGAAGCTGGTTACGACGAAAAAATCGGTGGCGATCTTCCCATGGCGGTCTCTTGGCCGAGACTAATCGTTATAGTCACAGCCGGCTGCGTCGCTTTATGGTTGTTGATAAACGGCTTGTTCGACGGCGGGTCGGTGTCGGAATTAGACCAAGACAACGAGCGTAGCAGCATAGGCGCGATGATTCTGGCATGCACTTTCGCAGGTGGGGCGTTACTTCTTCTCTGCGCGCCACAGGCCCAGAAACTGCTGCAAGCGGCATTCGGATTATCAGTGCTTTTGTTTTTATCATTTGTGTTTGGTCTCGCGATATACCTCAGCTTCCTGTGATTAGAGTAAGCTGCGTCATCGACATACTGTTCATGATATGAATGGGCGTTCAAAATTGATAATTGAGACAGTTTGTGTCAGCCGCTACCAGACGAGCAAGGACGGCGTCTCGCGACACGATTTTTAACTCCGCCGATGTGAGCGGAGAAAATCCGCTGCAAAGGTAGATGTGCCACAAGGCACTTAGGGAACTCAGTAAAACGCTGTTTGCGACAGAAAAACATGTCGCGTTCAGGCGCGCTGTTGCCCCATCCCTCCCGCAGGCTTGCTCCATTCAGGGAGGCCTGTGATGAATACCCATTACCGCGACACCCGCAAGATTGATCCCACTCGCGGCGCCACAACCGGCGACAACACGCCTAACGATCAGGACAGGGTCGAAATCGGGCCGACGCGACTTGCCTTTGGGGAATGGGCGGCGGCAGGTTTGCAATTGCCGGACTTGCAAGCCATGCGCCGGTATCGCTGGGAGCGTTTGACCCGATCCATAAATGACAGAGCCTACGCAGGCCTTCTCGTTTTTGATCCGCTGAATATCCGCTACGCGACCGACAGCACCAACATGCAGCTGTGGAACACGCATAATCCGTTCCGGGCACTGCTGGTCTGCGCAGACGGATACATGGTGATGTGGGATTACAAGAACTCGCCTTTCCTGTCAGAGTTCAACCCACTCGTGCGCGAGCAACGCTCCGGTGCGGATCTCTTCTACTTTGATAGAGGCGACAAGGTCGATGTGGCGGCAGATGCCTTTTCGAACGAAGTGCGCCGCCTTCTCCAAGAACATGCGCCCGGTCTGAAGAGGCTTGCGGTGGACAAAATCATGCTGCACGGGCTGCGGGCGCTCGAAGCGCAAGGGCTCGAGATCATGGAAGGTGAGGAACTCACGGAGAAATGCCGAGCGATCAAAGGTCCCGATGAAATCCTTGCCATGCGCTGCGCCTCGCATGCCTGCGAGACCGCGGTGGCTGAGATGGAGCGTTTTGCCCGCCAGAATGTGCCCTTGGGCGACACGAGCGAGGATGACATCTGGGCGGTTCTACATGCCGAGAACATAAGGCGGGGTGGGGAATGGATCGAAACCCGCTTGCTCTCGTCAGGGCCGCGCACCAATCCGTGGTTCCAGGAATGCGGCCCGAGGATCACGCGCAACAATGAGATCATCGCGTTCGATACCGATCTGGTGGGCAGCTATGGCATCTGCGTTGATATTTCCCGCACCTGGTGGATTGGCGATCGCAAACCCAGACCAGACATGATCTATGCGATGCAGCACGGGCACGAACATATCATGACGAATATGGAGATGTTGAAGCCCGGCGTAATGATCCCCGAACTTAGCGCAGGTACCCATGTTCTCGATCCACAATTCCAGAAACTCAAATACGGATGCCTGATGCACGGTGTGGGTTTGTGCGATGAATGGCCTCTGGTGGCCTATCCCGATCACGCCGTTG
>JBCCNY010000305.1:0-4393 GCA_039025595.1 Pseudomonadota bacterium
AGCGCGTAAAGATACGCGGCCTTGGCGATCACGAACGCCACCCACGTCTCAAAGCTCACACTTTCCACATTGATGCGCAGGTCAAAATTGATCCCGATCAGGATCGCCAGAATGACGGCGAATGTGGAAAAAATAATTACCTTTCCTGAACGTTCCTCGTCCTTCAGACGACGATAGGCCGCCAGCATGATGGCCCCGCCCGCGCCGAGCGCCGCTGCCGGTGTCGGATTTGTAATCCCACCCAGAATAGAGCCCAGCACCGCCACAATCAGCACAAGCGGCGGGAACACAACCCGAATGAGCTCGTTGCCCGCCAGTCGCATCGCGCCGTGGCCGCATCCGTAAAGCGCCATGGCAAAAGGAATAGCGAGAACCAGGAACGTCGCGCCCGATGACATTTGCGGACCGATTACAAGGATGTCGAGGATCAGGCCCAGAACGATACCAAGAGCACCGACAAGCAAAGGCGCCGATGTCCCGGAAGGAGCCACGCCGCGCGCCAGAGACAAAACAAGCGCGAAAAGAACCATGATGATGGCGACCCCTGACCCGATCGGAGCCGCACCTGCGATTTTCTGTGCAAAGACTTCGGCACGCTCTTCATCGCTAAGCTCCACACTCTCCGCGACACCACCGGCGGCGGTTATCGCTTCTTGCTCGGCCACGGCGGCATTCCACGCCTGAAGTCCGTGCAAGTCGATCATCGCCTCCTGGCAGTCCTGGCTCACATTCGTGCGTAAGGAGGCGGCTTGTCCCTGCTCGCTAAAACTATCGACTGTTAAATCCTGAGATCCGACAACATTCATTTGCCCCAGCAGGATGACCCCGGCAATGACGGCCACGGGCACACCCAAAAACCACGTGAAGGCCTCGGACCGGGTGACAACCTCGGCATTGGTTGATCCCATTTCCACGGCGGGGGCGCGGCTGGGATTGACCAGCGCGTAGCCGAAGGCATAGAGCGCATAGAGCAGTGCCAATAGGATCCCCGGCAGCAGAGCAGCCTGAAAAAGCGTTCCCACCGACACAACAGCCGGTTCGCCCAGATAGGTCAATGCATCGCTGCACCCAACGGCCTGAGCGCGGTTTTCCTGAGCGACGGAGTAGAGATCGCCCGCCAGCGTGCCAAGCAGAACAATGACAATCGAGGGCGGGATGATCTGACCCAGTGTTCCCGAGGCCGCAATCACACCGGTGGCAATCTCGGGCGAGTAATTGTTGCGCAGCATCGTGGGCAGGCTCAGCAGTCCCATCGTGACGACCGTGGCGCCTACAATTCCGGTAGAGGCCGCCAGAAAGGCACCCACAACCACAACTGAAACGGCCAAACCACCCGGAAGAGGCCCGAAAACGCGCGCCATTGTGGTTAAAAGATCGTTAGCAATCTTGGAGCGCTCCAGCGTGATCCCCATCAGAACAAACATCAACACGGCCAAAAGCGTCTCAATCGACTGGCCTGCGAAGACGCGTTCATTCATCCGGTTCACAACGAAGCTCACATTGCGATCGAGCGCGGTTTCCCAGCCCTGGGGAAAGACCGGCTCTCCTATGCGCGGCAAGTCCGGGTATCGGAACACAGAGATAGAATCCCCCCGCACCCCCGAGGCGATCAGCGCGTTATAGGCTTCGCTACTTCGGTCAATGGCCTGGTGTATCAGCAGCCCAGCGCTGTCCAGCGCGGCAATGATTGAAAAAGAAATCACGCCCGCACCGGCAATGGCAAACGCCACCGGAAAGCCCGACAGGATCCCGCCAAAAAGACAGACAAAAACGATGATCAGGCCGATCTCGACGCCATCAAGTCCAAACAACATGCCCCGTTACCCCCTAATGCGTGCCTTCGTAGGCTTCTTCGCCAGCACCTAGGCTGTCACGGTCGAGATACTTGCCTTCGCTTTCCTGGCCCTCTTTCCATTCCAGATAAGAGCGAAAGAAGAAGGCAACGGCCTGGATGAATACCATTCCCGCAAAGGCGACAATGAGCACTTTGAACAGGAAATAGGCGTTGAAACCGTTCGGACTGAAACCGATCGTTTCGACGTTCCAGCGCAACGCGCGCGACTTGCGCAGCAGCAATTCAAGCGTATCGCTGGCGGACGGGTTAGGCACGATCAGATGCCGCCACATGAAATACCAACCGTACATCCAGACCAAAATGGCGGTCGGTATCATAAAAAAGACGCTACCAAACATGTCTATGACGCGTTTCGTGCGGTACTTCACAGCTGAATAGAAGAGGTCGACCCGAACATGCCCACCTTGAACGAAAGTGTATGTACAACATAGCGCCACGACCAGCGCATTGTGAAACTTCAGCGATTCCGACCACCAACTGATGTCATAGGCAAGCTCGATCCCAAAGCCCAATGCAATGTCCGGTCTCACAAAAACGCGTTGCACAAAGACGATCACGATTTGCTGGATCACCATGATCAAACCGGCCCATGCAAAAAAGCGACCGATCGTGTTCGCGAAGCCCTCCATGGCAATCACGCAGCCCCACATGAAGCTGTTTCGCCACAGCCCGACAGCGAAAAGGAGCAAAACAAGTGTAAAGACGACAAAGAAAAACTCGACCGAGCCACCGTAATAGACGAACCGCATCAAAGATTCTTTGTTGGACCAATCCAGCCAACTGGCGGGGTGCGTCAGCGCGTAGCCCAGATTGAAAAAAGCCAGGCCTATGTTCTGGAAAAACCAGAGCAATGCGTCCAGCATGTATCCCCCCCTCGCCAGCGAATGTGAGCCGGTCTGTCTTTTGCCGGTGTTTCAGCCGGTCGAGTGTTAGCACTAGGCTAGCACCGAGACGAGCCCCGCGACAGGGCTCGTCTCATTTTTTTGATCTCTGGTTGCTTAACCCAGAACGCGGTCGCGCTGGTTGCGGTAGGCGCTGATCGACTGTGTGAGCCAGCCCGATGAATCCTTCATCGACTGCTGATAATCAGCCAGAACTTCCGCGAAGATGTCATCGCCAGAGAACTCGTCGTAGACCTGCTGGCTCGCGGTTCCCATTGCATCCCAAACGCTGTCGGGGAATTCCAAAACCTGCACGCCGCCCGCCTTTAGACGCTCGAGCGCGGCACCATTGTTCATCAAGAACTGCGAGAGGTTCCAGTCATTGGCGTGCCCGGATGCGATTTCGATCATCGCCTGCTGCGATGGCGTCAGGCTTTCGAAGACTTCACGGTTGGTGGCAAGCGACAGACCCGCTGCCGGTTCGTGGAATCCCGCAGCATAATAGAACTTCGTGATTTCCTGGAAGCCAGCCTTTTCGTCGGCCCAAGGACCAATCCATTCCGTTCCGTCAATGGCACCAGACGCCAGCGCCTGATACACCTCAGAGCCCGGCAAGTTCTGCACAGAAGCACCCATATACCCGAGTGCCTTGCCGCCAAGACCCGGCATACGGAACTTCAGACCGTTGAAATCCTCAGGTCCAGTGATCTCTTTGGAAAACCAACCGCCCGCCTGGGTGCCGGTATTGCCGGCCAGGAAGGACTTCAGACCAAAGATCTCGCCCAGCATATCATGCGAAGCTTTACCGTTGCCGTGGTAGTACCAGTTGTTGAGCTCTGTCGCGGTCATGCCGAAGGGGACGCCGGTGAAGAACGCATAGGCCGGGTGCTGGTTGACGAAATAGTAGTCTGCCGCATGGTACATATCGGCCTGACCCGAGGTAACAGCGTCGAACACTTCGAACGCGCCGACGAGTTCACCGGATGCTTTCACGTCAATGGTAAGCGAGCCATCTGACATGGCGTTGATATTGTCAGCCACCTTTTGGGCGGCGTCAAAAACACCCGCGAGGCCGCGGCCCCAGCTTGTGACCATTGTGAGCGTGCGGTTGCCCTGCGCGTAGGCTGGTGCTGCCAGCGACGTCGCCGCAGCGGCCGAGCCGCCGATTGCTGTGTTCTTTAGAAAAGAACGACGATCCATATGATACCCTCCCATGAGACTGAGCGCGCGCGCCTCTCCCGGGTCGCGCACGCGGATCGTTACAAGTGCGCGGACATTATCTTGCAAGAATTGCGTTGGAAATACCGATTACTGCGTATGAAATGCGCAACGAGACTATTAATTCGTTCTATTTTGGCCCATTTTCAGGACTTGCGATTGCAAAACACGAACACAAACACTGTGCAGAATGCGCGATTCGTTCTAACGGTTTTCTATGCGAGTGTCTTTTTCCAGACTAAAGGTCAATTACGGTCAGAAGCTGTTTTGGACAGCCGCGTTGCCGCTATTGCTCACCGCTGTGCTGATATCGGTGCTTGTGACCTTGCAGTCCCGGCAGCTCGCGGAGCGTGAGATTGAAACGCTGGAAGCCGAACTGATCGCCGCCAAGCGTGACGAGTTGAAAAACTATCTGTCCATCGCGCGCACGGCTTTCATC
>JBCCNY010000306.1:0-4386 GCA_039025595.1 Pseudomonadota bacterium
CCGTTGCCTGCATCCTCGGCGAAGGGTTTGGCCATGAAGGTCGCCGCAAAGCCATGGTTGCGCGCCACGCGCCGGATCAGACGTTTGAAGAGCCAGGTATCGTCGGCGGCGCGCATCGCGTCCTGATGGGTCAGCGTAATCTCGAACTGACCCACGCCGCTTTCGCTGCTCGCCGCCTGCGCCGGAATGCCCATGGCGGCGCAGCCCGTGTAAAGCTCGGACAGGAAGGGATCAAAGGCATCCAACTGAGAGATAGAGGTGATTTCGGCGCCGATCAGCGGGCGCCCACTGACCGGGTCGCGCACGGGCGCCAGCGCCTCCCCGCTATCATCGACCAATGTGAATTCCAGCTCCATCGCCGCCACGACATGCCAGCCGCGCGCCGCATAGCGCGCCAGCACGGCGGCCAAAGCGTGTCGCGGGTCGCCTTCGTAAGGGCTGCCATCCTCGTTATGCATGGCCATCGGCACAAGCACCGGATCGGTCTTCAGCCAGGGCAAAGCCACCCATCCACGCTCGGTCGGGCGCAGCATTCCGTCCGCATCTCCGGTCGCAAAAACGAGCGGCGAATCCTCGATATCGGCGCCAAAAATATCGAGATTAATCACAGAGACCGGCATGCGAACCGAGCCCTGATCCAGCTTGGCCGCATAGCTGCCCGGCACACGTTTGCCGCGCATGCGTCCATTGAGATCGCAGGCCGCGACCCGAAACGTGGGGTAGTCACCAGGTGTCATCCGCTAGGGGCTCAGCCCGCCACCGAGGCCTGGTGGATGCTGTCGATGCTCGATGCGATGACCGCATTGAACTCATCATCGCTTTGCTCTGCGCTCAACCCCTCGGTCAGAGCGCGTGAAAAGCTCGCCACCATGCCGGTATTCTGCGCAAGCCGTGCGTTGGCCTCCTCCCGGCTATAGCCGCCCGAGAGCGCCACGACGCGCAATACGTGCGGATGATCAATGAGTGGTTTGTAGTGATTGGCCGTCTCGGGCAGCGTCAGCTTAAGCATGACCTGCTGGTCAGCGGGCAGGGCATCGAGGTGTTTTCCAATCTCGTCTCTGAGAAGGTTTTCGGCCTCCGCCTTGTCGGGAATGCTGATCGTGACCTCCGGCTCGATGATCGGCATGAGGCCGTGCCCCAGAATGGTCGCGCCCACCTCGAATTGCTGGGCCACATTGGCGGCAATCCCGGTCGCATTCGCGGCATCGATGACAGAGCGCATTTTGGTACCATAGATGCCCGCCGCCACCGCGCGTTCGAGAAGTGGTTCCAGATCGGGCATCGGTTTCATCAGACGCACGCCGTCGCTCTCGTCAGCGAGACCCTTATCGACCTTGAGAAACGGGACGACACCGCGCTCTTGCCACATGAAGGTGGCCGTGGGCTGACCCGCGATCTCACGCTCCATCGTCATTTCAAAGAGGATCGCGCCGATCACCTTGTCACCGGTAAAGGCGGGGGCCATGGCAATGCGGCTGCGCATGGCATGCATCAGATCGAACATTTCCGCGTCGCCGCTATAAGCGTCTTCCTCGATGCCATAAAGCTTGAGCGCTTTGGGCGTAGAGCCGCCCGACTGATCGAGTGCGGCGATAAAACCATTTCCTTGCCGGATTTTCTCAGTCTGATCGGTCTTTGACATGTTCACTCATCCTTAACTGTCACCTGCGCATGAGTTTTAGGCGAGGGCACCCGGCTGCGCAATGTTGATCCTGTTTGCGCTTGCCGTGCAGTCCGGTGCGGCATCAGCTGTGCTCATTTTTGAGCGCCGCGACCCCGGGCAGGGTCTTGCCCTCCATCCATTCCAGGAAGGCACCACCCGCGGTTGAGACATAGCTGAAGTCATGCACCACGCTTGCATGGTTCAGCGCGGCTACCGTGTCACCGCCGCCCGCGACCGAGACGAGATGGCCCGCGCGTGTGCGATCGGCCGCGTGGCGGGCCGCTACATTGGTTGCGGTGTCAAACGGGGCGGTTTCAAACGCGCCGAGAGGGCCGTTCCAGATCAGCGTCTTCGCTCGGTTGATCGCGGCGTCGATCCGTACCAGGGATTGAGGCCCCGCATCGAGGATCATCTGATCCTCTGGGCAGGCATGCGCGGGCACGACTTGCGCTTCAGCCTCTTCGCTCAAAGCGGAGGCCACCACCACGTCGGCAGGCAGCAGGATCTCGCAGCCTGCCCCCCCCGCCTTCGTCATGATGGCGCGTGCCGTTTCTGCCATCTCATGTTCGCAAAGTGATGTGCCAACGCTCAGCCCCTGTGCGGCCAGAAAGGTGTTGGCCATACCGCCGCCGATTACCAGCATGTCGACCTTTTCAACCAGGTTGCCCAGCAGATCGAGTTTGGTCGAGACCTTCGCCCCGCCCACCACGGCCAGAACCGGGCGTTCGGGCGCGCCGAGCGCGGCCTCCAGCGCCGAAAGCTCTGCTTGCATCAGGCGGCCCGCACAAGCCGGGAGCCGCCGGGCCAGCGCCTCGGTTGAGGCATGCGCGCGATGGGCGGCGGAAAAGGCGTCATTGCAATAGACATCGCCCAAACCCGCGAGGCGATCGGCGAAATCTGAATCATTGGCTTCTTCGCCGGGATGGAACCGGATGTTTTCCAGAAGTAGCACCTCGGCGGCATCTGCCTCTGCGGTTGGCGTCTCTGCGCCCTCGAGCGTTTCGATGAACTGAACGCGTCTGTCCAGGGCGCGCGACAGTGCTGGAGCGACGCGCCGAAGCGACAAGTCATCGACCACGCGACCTTTGGGCCGACCGAAATGCGCGATCAGTGTGGGTTTGCCGCCCTGGGAGAGAATGGTGTCAATCGTGGGCTTGATCCGATCCAGCCGGGTTGTGTCGGTCACACGGCCGTCATCCATCGGCACATTGATATCGACACGGGTGAGAACACGGCATCCCGCAAGCGTCATATCATCGAGGGTTTTCCAGGACATGTCTTCGCTATTCCTTCGCACTCACAAACCCCATCCGCGCGCCTTTTGGCGCGCCCGGGCTTATGCGTCAACCTCCCGCTTGGCATTCGGGCACCGAGCGCCTAGGGTCGCGCCGAACCAGACGGACAAGGAGGGCCCGATGGCCGAAATCAAAGATCCTGAAAACACCATTGTGATCGAGCTGAAAGGGGGCAACGTGACCATTGAGTTGCTGCCCGATATTGCGCCTGGGCATTGCGAGCGGATGAAAGAACTGGCCAGAGAGGGCGCGTATGACAATGTCTGTTTTCACCGGGTGATCGACGGTTTCATGGCGCAAACGGGCGATGTGGCGAACGGTAATATGGAAGAGGATTTCAATCTGCGCATGGCGGGGACCGGTGGCAGCGACAAACCTGATCTCAAGGCGGAATTCTCTGGCGTGCCGCATGATCGGGGCACGCTGGGCGCTGCGCGTAGTCAGAACCCCGATAGTGCCAACAGCCAGTTCTTTATCAACTTCTCCGACAACCATTTCCTCAACCGCCAATACACGGTCTATGGCCGGGTGATCGAAGGCATGGAGCATGTGGATACAATCATGCGGGGTGAGCCGCCCTCGGTGCCCGACCGGATGATCAGCGTGAAGGTGGCGGCGGATGCGTAACACTCTTGCAGCCTGCGCGGCGATGCTGCTCGCTGGCCCCGCGTTCGCAACCGGGTTGACCATCGAGATCGAGGGCGAGGCCAATGGCACGGTCGTGATCGATCTGCTTGAAGATGTGGCACCGGGCCATGTGGAACAGATCACGGCACTTGCGTCAGAGGGCGCCTATGACGGTGTAGTTTTTCACCGCGTGATTGACGGCTTCATGGCGCAAACGGGCGATGTGGAATTCGGCAAGTCCGGCGGAGATATGCGCCGTGCCGGAACAGGCGGGAGCGAGCGGCCCGATCTCAATGCTGAATTTTCCGATGTTCCCTTTGATCGCGGCGTTGTCGGGATGGCGCGCGCCCAGAACCCGGATAGTGCGAATAGCCAGTTCTTCATCATGTTTGCCGAGGGCTACTTCCTAAATGGGCAATACACCGTTGTGGGCCGCGTGACGGAGGGCATGGAGGTTGTTGACCAGATCAAGCGAGGATCGAGATCAGCCAATGGCGTGGTGACGGGCGAGCCCGACATGATGCGTCGTGTCTCGGTGACCGACTGAGCGGGGCTGCGTCAGATCGGTCGGTCCCAACCGGATATGAGCCGCTCGATACACTTAAGCCAGTGACAGACGATGTCTGGCTGATCGATAGTGGCCCCTCACGCGAGACGCGCTTGCCATTGCCCACCCGCGCTGCGCTCATTCGCTTGGGTTCTGGTGATCTATGGCTCTATGCGCCGACGCGGCTGACCAAGTCTTTGCGGGCCGAGATCGACGCAATCGGTCCGTTGCGCCATATTGTCGTGCCAACACCC
>JBCCNY010000307.1:0-4353 GCA_039025595.1 Pseudomonadota bacterium
AGATTGCCACCTGCAGATTTTATCACGCCGCAATTGCCTTGTGGATTGGCATAAAAAAGGCTGTTGCGCGTATCGACAGCTGAGCCTAGCAGCACGTCAGCGGTTCGCTTGCTGGTATTGCCGACAAAGGTTGTATGGTTGAGAAAGGTGCTTCCGGCATTGTTAATCACGGCGCCCACGCCCGTGCTCACTTCGTTGCTGTAGAAAACAACGTTTTCAAATCGAGCGATTCCCACATTGCGGACAGCAGTCCCGAAGCGAGCGCTATTGTAGGCAAAGAGCGTGCGGTTGATTGTTATGTCTCCGCTTGCTTCGCTGTAAATTGCGCCCCCATTGGGGCTGTTCGTGTCCGCCGGGATGCGATTGCGCGAGAACACCGTGTCGTTGGCAACAAGCGTGCCAGTGTTGTAAACGGCTCCGCCAAAATTATCCGCTGTATTGTTGGCCAGAACCACACGATCCAGCGACAGCACGCCTTGGTTACGGATTGCACCGCCACGCCCGGTGCTTTCTCCATTCAAGAGCGCCAGCGAGCGCAATTGCAGCGTCGCCCTCGGCAGCACATGAAAGTGGCGATTTTGTTGTTGCGCGTCGATGCGTACAAAGTTGCGCCCTCGGGTCGGCTGATCAGAGAGCGGCGGCAGCGCCTCAGAACCTGGAGGGGCGAGGACATTGGTGGCGCGTGTCAGCCTGACACCTTCGATGGTGACATTCTCCGTTATGTCTAAATCGCCAATCGAGTCATCGGTTGCGTCCGGCTCTTCGGTTCTGTCTGAATTGATAAAATACCGACCACCGTTGCGGATCTGAATGATATCGTCGCCGGTTGAGGCGTTGGCCTCCATAACGGCCGCCCGCAGCGAGCAGCCCTCATCGCCATTCGGATCTGTGCCCGCGCAAATGCCGTCACCCGGTTCACTGTCTGGAAAGTCAACAAAGCGGTTCACCCGAAAAGTGCGGGCAAAGCCTTCTGAGGATGTCACGCATTCCTGTGTGAGTCGCTGTACCGTCCGGGTAAAACGCCCAGCGCGCGGAAAAATACGCCGGAGCAGGATCGGCCCATCAACGATCACGCGGTAGTTTGCGGCTCCGATGCAAGTCGGCAAAGGTACTTGAGCTATGAATTGATCCTGACCCGATGCCGTCATCCGCGTGCGTGGCGCTCCATCGACCTCGATTTGGACATCTCGGACAGTCACATCGGACTGTACCCGAACGCGAAACTCTTGGGTATTGACTGGCGGGTTGTAGCGCAGCGGCGAGCTTGTCTCATCGGTTACGACAATGGCGCAACCCATCAGCGTGAGCGAAAGCAGTATGGAAGCAGCACTGGCGCGCATCATGGGAGTCCTTTCACAACGCAGTTAATGGCAACCAAAAAGAAGCGGCCGTGTGCTCGTAATGCGTGAAGTCCGACCGGATACGTTCCTTTCCACCGATGAGCTTGGGTGCATTCGCGGCGTTACAGACCTATCCGGTCCGTTGGTATGACCATTAACCTTAAGCAATACTGGTCAAGAGACGAGCCACTAAAGCGTTATCACCTGATCGGGATGTGCTGGGGCCAAAGCAGCGTAAAGCTGCGGGAAACAACCCACCTGGACGCCTGCCACTACATCCTTTGGGATGACTTCGCCCGTGCCGCACTGCTCAATTTCGCCGTCCGCGAGATTACGCCTAAGCGCGCATTGATCGCACATCATAAGCAGGATGCCTTTTTCTGATGCTATGCTTGCAAGCCGCTCTCCAACTGGGTCACCCTGCCTTAGACAAAAAAGGTTATCATCGAAGAAGAACATACCGACCACGTCTACGCCGTGATTGTCCTGCTCTAGTTGGGGCAAAATCATTGTGGCTAATTTGTAAGTTGCGGCCATGTTGGTCGCAAAGACATATGCAATTTTCATCCGGCTCGTTCCTAAGTGAGAATAGTATGATGAAACGCGACTGGTTGGAGGTTTGGATGGCTACGTTATACTATAACACTTTCATACCAGGACATGGCACGCAATAGACCTGCTCTTCGGGATTTATCTGTTGGCCTAACCCGCTTACGGATCTTGCTCCGTCAGCAAAACCCCCGGCACCTCCACCTGATGCGCCTCCAGCCAATCGCGCTTCGGTCCAGACGTCGGGCGGAGAGGCCTCGTAAGCGCATGGCGGGGCGCTTTCGGGGCGCCGGTGCCGGCAGAGGATCACGCATCGGTCATATCAGAAATTCGCGGTCACAAACACACCGAATTCTCTTTCTGCTCCTTCTTGGGTGAATGTGGGAGATTGAGTAATCGTATAAGACTCGTCAAACAAATTGCGCACGTAGGCTGTCAGAACCCAGTCATTCGCAAAAACGTAACTCGCATTCACATTGGTCACCCAATAGCCATCGTTTTCAAACTGTGGTAAGTTCGACGGGTCAGAAAAGGTTCTGCTGGTGTAGGTGACGTCGCCACCGATCGACAGGCCGTTATCAAATGTATAATTGGCACCCAACAATGCCGCCACCTCAGGCGCGTTCGGGAAGCTGTTTCCGCCCACCTGCACTCCGCCATCAACGTAGTCACCGTATTCTGATTGGTTGAAGGCCGCAGAAACAAATACGTCCAGATTGTCATTTACAAGTTGCCGGTACTCGAGCTCAGCCCCCCAGAGATCCGAATCTGCGGTGTTGGAGATCGCAAAGTTACCAATCGCATCGGTGCTTAACACTTGCTGATCTGTCCACTGCGTGTAGTAGACGTTTGCGTTAAGAGTACGCCTACCGTCGCTGGATTTTGACCGATAAGCCAGCTCAACCGTATCGGTAAATTCGGGATCAAATTCAAAGGTGGAGGCCGCCCCACCTGTCGGAGGTATACTAATACCAATCCCACCGGCGCGGTAGCCACGCTGGTAGGTCAAACCCAAGCTACGATCTTCGTTAAAGTTGTAGACGACACCCAGTTTCGGCAGGAGCGCGTCATATGTTGTGTCAAGCGATGCATTACTAGAAATTAGTATACCAAAAAGGACCCCATCAAGGGTTTGTGAGCTCTTGACATCTTCAACATCATACCGAAGCCCAGCGATGACGGTCCACTGCGGTGTCAGATCGTATTCAACCTCGCCATAGATCGCGAAATTTTCTGTCTCGTTGTCTTCATCAACAGTTGCGGTTACGACGCCAGGCATACTCCCCCGGAGAACGCTAAATTCATCTATGCTTGTGTAAAACAACCCACCGACGGCACGTACTCGATCGGTTTCGTATAACAGCCTGACTTCCTGATCGAACGTTTCGTAGTCTCGTTCCCGTCCACCTACATTCGTCGCGAAAGTTGTGAATACATCCGTGTATTGCCCACGCCAAGAGAACGTCAATGCGTCGTTGATCGCATAATCTGCCGTTAATCGCGGAGACCATAAATCTAAAGTCGTCCCTCCGCCCTCATTGTCAATGTCGGAATAGGTCAGCCCAAACGATAACCTGTCGGTTGGTTCATAAAGCAGGCCCGCCCTGATCGTTTGTTGATTGACGCCGTCTCTTCCGTCCGTGTCCCGCCGATCCACTGAAAGGCGGGCTGCAAGTTGATCCTCGATCAAAGGTGTGTTCAGGACCAATGCGGTTTGATACCCTGGACCATCGGAGAAGCCTTCGCCGTCGATGAAACCTAGCCTCACTCTATACTCGGGGAAAAACTGTGGTTTGGCCCCTTCGACAACGACCGCTCCTGCGAGCGCGTTTCGGCCCGTTTGAGTGGATTGCGAGCCGCGAAATACTTCGACTTGTTCCACATCCCAGTTCGAAATGGCGCCGGGACCGCCGGTGTTCCGGAAATCTGAAAGACGAATGCCATCCGTTGTCACACTGATCGTTGAAGACAATGTATTGTTGACCCCTAGATTTCCGTCTGCCGGTATCCCGCGAATCGTAAGAACACCCGTCGCCGCGTTGACGCCCGGAATGCGATTAAGCGTTTGGCTTAAACTCGTTTCGCCGCGTTCATCGAGCTCGTCGCCGGTGACAACCACCACACTCGTCTGACTGTCTTGTACGTCTCGTTCGATAAGCTCTCCGCGAAGCACTAAAGTTCCGAGGTCAAACGCCTCATCATCAATTGCGTTTTGAGAGACGACATCACTAAAGCTGAGGACGGCTCCGTTGTCCGTGGGCGTGTGAATAGTCAAACCCGTGCCCGACAGCATTTCTCGTAGCGCAGCGTGTGGTGTCATCGGGCCGTGTACAGCCTTGCTCATGAGGCCCTCGATCGCGGCAGGCGGCGCGACCACTTGAAGTCCCGTTTCCGTGCCGAGTTCCACGAGAGCGTAGCTCAATGGTTGGGCTGGGATATCAATGATGTCTTGAGCAATCGCAGG
>JBCCNY010000308.1:0-4336 GCA_039025595.1 Pseudomonadota bacterium
ACTTCCTGCGCTTGCATCTGCGACTGAAACTCTCCCATCGGCGAAAAGAGCGAGCAGGCCTTGTAGCCCCCTGTCATCTCGCGTCGGTTATGCATGAATTCATACTCACCCGACGGGAAGGTTTGGATCTCTTTCTCGCCGGCTTTTAGCTGCGACCAGTCCTCGTCATCGCCGGGAAGCTGCACCAGGTTCATGAACCAAGGCGAGATCAGCACGCCCAGCGGACGCCCGTCGATCATCTGCCAGCCTACGGCCTCGACACTCAGCAGCTTATTCACCATGGGAACGTCCCGCATCTTGGCGTGCCAGATCTCTCGAAAATCCGCCACCAGACGTTCGGTCAACGCGTCCATCCGCGCCCCTTCGACCACAGAGGCCGCGCCCGGATCCTCAAGCACCATGAACTGCTCCTTCGGCGCGCTGCAATTGGGGCAGGACCAGTCGACCGGCAGGGCGGTAAAGGGTGTGCCCGGGTCAATCTGACGATAATCATCACCCTCCGCGGGATCGTAGGGCGTCCAGCAGATCTTGCATTCCATGATCGCCTGGGGGCTGATCTTGTCTTCGGCCCCCAGAAAGCTGCCCTCAAAGGTTGTTGTTGGCCGGTTCATGCAATCGCTCCAATCACTTCAGTGAGACGCTTGGCACTGTCGGCCAAATCCTCGGGCGCAGCGCTTGCCACCTCGGGCAGATCGGTCACCTCAAAGGTGTCGAGGATCAGGTTGTCCTGACTGTTGAAAAACTGCACACGCCAGACATGGGGCAACGCCGTCGCTGTGATCCGGCAATTCCCATAGCCCCGCGACAGGATGGTCACGGCGCCTTCCCCCAAGGCTTTGTCCAGCGCAACGAGGTCTTCTTCGGTGTGAGGTAGGAGCGACAGACTCACCACGTGCAGAAGTGCTGTGGGATCAAAGGCGCGGGATTTGTCCTGCAACTCGACCAAGATCGAGGGCGCGTTTGCAACCCCCGGCGCCTTCAGCGCGTCGGCACCCAAGGCCGTACGTGTCCGTCGGAAAGCGTCCGTGGTGAGACAGGTGGGCGCGCCGGCCACTTCGATGATGTGGTCCTGCGCACTTTGCAGTGTCCAAATGCCCGCAAAAACGCTTTCCTGCACCGCCACCGCAGGGATCATGCGCACCTTCGCAGAAACCTCCCCGCTTCCCAGCGTTTCAGCCACCAATCCACGATTGTCGGGGGCAAGCGAGGCGAGATCGAAGCATACCGATCCGCCCTCTTCACTGACCTGCCTCGCCGCATCGGCGATCTGACGAAGAAGCGCCAGCGCCGGGGAGAGGTCAGCGCTGGCAAGTGCCTCGACCTCAGGGATGCGCGGGCTGTACGTACGCATGTCCTGGGGTAGTGGCATGTATTCAAGTTTTTGGTCTTCTTGATCCAAGGGCTGCGAGCCTGGCCCGAAACCTGTGGGGGGCATCATGAAAGGGTTGGTCATCGGTTTTTTCCTTTATTCCGCCGCCATGGGTTGAGAGAGCAAATGCGTGATCCGCTCAACGTAATCGGACCAGTCGCGCACTTTCGGGATGCCTCCGGTGCACTGGCCTTGATGATAGAAGATCAGGCTCGGGGTCTTGAAAATACTGGTGGCTGTCCGAAGCTCCTCCTCCACCGCGTCGCTGGCCACGGCGCAATCAAAACAACCTTGGAAGGCCTGCCGCAGCTCGGGCAGGATCACGGCCACATCGGGTGTCTCCAGGTTGCGGCTTGCGTCGCCGGGTACGAAGATGACGTGGTGGCCCGGTGCTTCGGTGAACGCAGCAACATCGGCCATGCTGTGCAGCAAAGGGTAGCCGAACTCTTCGGTCAGGCGGGTGATGAGAGGGTGGGACATTCAGCTATCCTATTTCTTCGCCGGCATCAAAAGCGGCCTGCAGGTGGGCGGGCAGACATGGCCCGGTATTTTCAAGATCGGCGAACGCATCGCCCGGCGTGTCGCCAGCCATTACAGCGCGCAGGCCTTCCAGCGCGGCGGTGATCTTTTGTGCGTCCTCGGCGCTGATCACCTCTCGCGCGGCACCCAGATGGGTCAGGACCCAATCCCCCGCATTCGCATCCGGTGTCAGCGACAGATCAATCACTTCGCGATGCTCGCCCGCTTCGGCATGGGCGGCGATCCCTTGGATGGCGATGATCCTCAGAGGGAGCCCGACGCACATGCGCTTTACTCCGCCGTTGGGAAGAATCGTGCATCGCCGGTGCGGCAGGCGTCCTCTTCCGATGGGCGACCCTCTTCGTATGCCCCTTGCATGATCGAGGGGTCCGCGAGCAGGTCGTTTGATGTTTTGCCGGGTTGCGCGACCAATCCCATCTGAGCCAGTCGCGTCAAAGCCACATGCACCGCGGACTCAATCTGCGCGGACACAACATCGCGCAAACCACCGCCATAATCCTCAAGCTCTTCCGGCTGGCAGCCGATCAGAAGCAAATGCTCCGGGCGGTATCCCATCAATTGCGCTGTCGCGATTACGTCCTGAAAGCCTGTCTGGTGCAGAGACATCTTCTTGGCGCCCATGAAACGCGGCACCTCATCGTCTTCGACGACCTTCAGCGTGCCAGGCACCAGCCCGTAATCGACCGCATCAAAAACAATCAGTGTGTCGGCGTCTTCCAGAAATGGCAGCAGGTAGAGCCCCTGCGTCCCGCCATCCAAAAGCGTTACGCCGTCGGGTAATTTCCAATGTTCTGCCAGATGCTCCACGCAGCGTACCCCAAACCCCTCGTCGGCCCAGAGCACATTCCCGATGCCCATAATGAGCACGTGTGCTGACATGATTTCCTCCCGTTTGGCTGGACCGGTTAGTCTCTTTCCGGACCCTGCTGAAAACGAGACTAGCTTACCAGTGGAGACGTGCCCCTGATCTGGATCATGTTTTTTAACTTTCCCAAAATTACATCTAGAGATCTGAATTAAATAAAGAAATTCTATTCGATCCGTGGGCGCACTGAATCTTGTATGGAAGAAATACTTCCAAAACACCTTACAAATGAAAGTTCTCTATCCATCAAAAAAGCGGGCGACTCGCGCCCGCTCCAAAAGTGAAAACCCTGTCGATACTGTCAGTTTGGATCGTCGTCTTTGAAGGTCCGCGTCCCCGAGATCATGGTCGAGACCATTGTCTGGCGCGACATGATATCTTCGCGCACCGCGGCGTAGATATGGATGATGATGAAGACGACGATCGCCCACATGCCCAGATGGTGGATCTGGTGCATCATCTGGCTGCCACCCACAAAGTCGAGAAGCGGGCCAAAGATGGTGTCCAAAATGCCGTCCCGCCCAGCTCCTTCGGAATAGAGCGCAAACCCTGTCACGATCATGAATGTCATGCCGACCGTCATGAAGAAGAACATGGCAATCTGAGCCAGAGGGTTGTGACCAACGTATTTTTTGGGCTTTTTTTCAAGAAACATGTACCACCGTGCCTCACCCCAAACTTCGGCCCACCATTTCCGGTTCAAGAGCGGCAGTTTGAACATCTGGCGTGAATGCGAGTTTCCGACGAACGCCCAATAGATGCGCCCAAAGAAGCCGACAGTCATGATCATGGCAGCCGCGAAATGGGCAAACCGGATGTAGCCAAATACGAACTGATGCGTCGCCTCGGCGATGATCATTGTTGGCGGCGGGGACCCGATCAGATAGCCGGTCACGCAGAGCACAAGGATCGCAAGCGCATTGATCCAGTGCCAAAGCCGCACAGGCGCCTCATACACATAGACCGAGGAATTGCGCGTTATCGTG
Organism: Pseudomonadota bacterium; assembly: GCA_039025595.1. Taxonomy (GTDB): domain Bacteria; phylum Pseudomonadota; class Alphaproteobacteria; order Rhodobacterales; family Rhodobacteraceae; genus Roseovarius. The sequence goes on from JBCCNY010000308.1 coordinate 3,761, forward strand.
GCCAGGTCCTCGTCTGTTGCATCCCCCGTCAGCGTGATGTCCGAGCGGGTATCGGTGTCGGCCGAGCTCATGACATCCACCGCCGATAGGCCACCAAAGCAAGCACAGCGAGGATCAATATCAGCGCCAGACCCGGAATGGCATGGCTGACGCTATGCACAGGTTCCGGCATAGGCGCGTGATTGCCATGTGCCAACGAAACGCTGGGAACAAGAGTGAAAAGGAGTGCAAGTTTCTTCATGTCATTTCCTCCCCTAGCGGACTTTGACGGTTGTAAGCTCATCGCCATCGGGCGACATCACGTGGGTCGAGCAGGCAAGGCAGGGGTCAAAGCTGTGCAATGTGCGCAGGATTTCGACCGGCTCTTCGGGCCGCTCCATCTTGGTGTTCATCAACGATGCCTCGAACGCGCCGATGTTGCCTTGGCTGTCGCGCGGTGAGCCGTTCCAGGTGGTAGGCACGACACATTGGTAGTTCTCAATGCGTCCGTCCTTGATCTTGACCCAATGGCCCAACGCGCCGCGCGGGGCTTCGGTCATGCCCACGCCCTTGGCTTCCTTGGGCCAAGTCTTGGGG
>JBCCNY010000309.1:0-4335 GCA_039025595.1 Pseudomonadota bacterium
CAAGGTCGAGCCGGGCGGAGGTCATTTTTGAGACGGAGATATTGATCGCCATCGTCCTCAGTCGATCGGCGATATCCTGACAGTCCAAGCCCGCTTTCGTGAAGGTCACGATCCCGCATTTCTGTGCGCCAAGATCATGCATAGTGATGCCTTTGATTTGCGAAAGGGCCGCGCGCAGATCCCGGGCCAGCCCGGCCACCCGGGCTTCGATGTTCTGCAAGCCGATTGCGCGGGCGTAGCGCACCGCTTCCATCAAAGCGACACGCCCCGCCACGTAGCTTTCCCAATTCTCAAACCGCTTGGTGCCCGCGACGAATTCAAAACTGCCCGCCCCGGTCCATGTCGCGGACAAAAGATCAGCAAAGGGAGGGTCGATCTTGTCCAATACGTCCTTTCGAACGAAGAGAAACCCGGTTCCGCGCGGCCCCCGCAGAAACTTGCGGCCCGTGCCCGACAGAATATCACAGCCAATCTCGGCGACATCGACATCCAGCTGCCCGACGGATTGGCACGCATCAAGCAGGTACAGAACACCGTGTTTGCGGGCGATTGTCCCGACCGCCGCAGCAGGGTTCACCAGACCGCCCTGTGTGGGCACATGCGTGATCGCAATCAGCTTTGTACTGGAACTAATCATGCCGTCTAATGCGTCCACGTCGATCTGACCCGTAGGGTCCGAGGGCACGACGTCAATCTCGAACCCCAGACGCCGGGATTGCTGCAGTAAGGCCAGATAATTGGACGCATATTCAGAGGCATGCGTGATCACCCGATCACCGGAACCCAATTTTAGACCATAGAACGCCATGTCCCAGGCGCGGGTCGCATTCTCGACAAACGCGATCTCGGACGGATCGGCATTTAGTAACGCCGCAAATTCTGAGTAAAAGGCCTGAATATCTTGTTGCGCCAGACGCTCAGCCTCATAGCCTCCCAGTTCGTTTTCCTTTGTCAACACCCGCTGGAGCGCTGCATAGACCGGGGTTGGCATGAGCGACGAGCCCGCATTGTTGAAATGCAGGACGTTTTCGCAACTCGGTGTGTCCCGACGGACTTTCTCAATGTCGATCACGGCGTATGTCCTTTGAACCTTGTCTGATGGAAGACGTGCGCACGACATGGCACGCGCGGAATGTCTCGTTACCTTTGATAAATGTCACGAGGCACGTCGATGCGGTTGAGTTCATTTCGAGTGTTCAGAGAGCAAGACAGTCGCAACACCTATAGCATTTTGGCAGCGAGCGGCGAGGCAGCGCAGAAATTGTCCCGCGCCGCCTGTGTCTGGGAGTTCTAAAGGATCACTCTGCTGCGATCTGGCCTTCCGTGACCGGCTCCACGCGAACGGCGGAGAATTTGAATTCCGGTATCTTGCCATAGGGATCGATCGCCGGGTTGGTCAATATGTTGGCGGCCGCCTCGACATAGGCAAAGGGTAGGAACACCATGTCAGGCGACACAGCCCGGTCGGCGCGAGCCATGATCTCGATCGAACCACGTTTTGTTGTCAACCGGATCATGCCGCCGGGCGGCACACCCATCTTACGCAAGGTCGAGGGGTGGAGAGAGCAATTGGCCTCTGGTTCCACGGCATCCAGAACCGTCGCGCGGCGCGTCATGGAGCCTGTATGCCAGTGCTCCAACTGACGTCCCGTGGTGAGGATCATGGGATAATCCGCATCGGGCAGATCATCAGGCGGGATGACGCTCGCGGGTGTGAATTTCGCACGGCCCTCGGGACGCGGGAAACCTTCGCCAAAGACCACGGACTGACCGGGATCCTCGGCATCAAGCGATGGATAGGTGACCGCGCTGCCCTCGAGCCGCTCCCATGTGATGTTGTCGAGACTGCGCATGTTGAGCGCCATCTCGGCATAGACCTCAGAAGGGTGCGTGTAGGTCCAGGGCAGACCACAGCGCTTGGCCAGTTCGACCTCGATCCACCAATCCTCTTGCGCCTCACCGGGCGGCGACACGGCAGGGCGCAGCATCTGTACGGTCCGGTTTGTGTTCGACACCGTGCCGGATTTTTCATAAAGCGCCGAAGCTGGCAGGATCACATCGGCATAGTTCGCGGTCTCGGTGATGAAGATGTCCTGCACAACCAGGTGATCGAGCTTGGCGAGCGCGTCACGGGCATGTTCCACATCCGGGTCCGACATGGCCGGGTTTTCGCCCAACACATACATCGCCTTGATCTGATCCGCGTGGACCGCATCCATGATCTCGGTCACAGTCAGACCCTTTTCGTTGGAGAAATCGCCTGACTCCCAAACCTCGGTGAAGGCACTGCGCACGCCATCGTCTGTCACCGATTGATAATCGGGCAGGAACATCGGGATCAGCCCGGCATCAGAGGCGCCCTGCACATTGTTTTGGCCGCGCAAAGGGTGCAGCCCGGTTCCCGGGCGACCAACATGGCCGCACATCAGCGCCAGAGAGATCAGGCAGCGCGAATTGTCTGTTCCGTGAATATGCTGACTGACGCCCATACCCCAGAAAATCATGCCCGCCTGTGCCCGCGCGAAATCCCGAGCGACGGCGCGCAATGACTCCGCCGGGATACCGCAGAGCGCCTCCATCTTTTCGGGCGGGAATTGCGCCAGATGCGCCTTCTCCGCCTCCCAGTTCTCTGTAAAGGCCTCGATATACTGGCGGTCATAGAGCTCTTCTTCGACGATGACATGCATGATCGCATTCAGCATCGAGACATCCGCGCCCGGCTTGAACTGAAGCGTATGCGTTGCGTAGCGCGATAGCCCAGTGTGACGGGGATCCATCACGATCAGATTTCCGCCGCGCTTCGCGAATTGTTTGAAGAAGGTCGCCGCGACGGGGTGATTTTCCAACGGGTTACAACCGATCATGATCGCCGCATCGGCATTTTCGATCTCGTTGAACGTCGCTGTAACAGCGCCGGAGCCCACGTTTTCAATCAGCGCGGAGACCGAGGAGGCGTGGCAGAGACGGGTGCAATGATCGACATTGTTATGGCCAAAACCCTGACGGATGAACTTTTGAAAGAGATAGGCCTCTTCGTTGGTGCATTTGGCGGAGCCGAAACCAGCCACTTCACGACCCCGACCCTTCAGGCCACCGGCTGCGAAATCCAGCGCTTCTTCCCAAGTCGCCTCGCGGAAAACCTCCTGCCAGTTGTCAGGATCAACATTGAGGCCCTTGGGCGGTGCATCCTCACGCCGGATCAGTGGCTTTGTCAGACGATGGCCATGATGAATATAGTCATAGCCAAAGCGACCCTTCACGCAAAGGCGCCCTTCATTTGCCGGGCCGTTGATCCCCTCGACATATTTAATCTTGTCGTCTTTGACCTTGATCGAGATCTGACAACCCACCCCGCAGAAGGCGCAGACACTTTCCACCTCTTTGTCATAATCATCGCGGTCGCCAACCTGGTTTTCATCCACCACGCTGGAGGGCATCAGCGCTCCGGTCGGGCAAGCCTGCACGCATTCACCGCAAGCGACACAAGTGCTTTCGCCCATTGGATCGGCGAAATCGAAAGTTGGATAGGCGTCATGGCCCCGGCCTGACATGCCGATCACGTCATTCACCTGAACCTCACGGCACGCGCGCACGCAGAGACCGCATTGGATACAGGCATCCAGATTGACGCTCATCGCCACATGGCTGTCGTCCAGAAGCGGGATACGATCCTTTTCGAGCTTCGGAAACCGGCTTTCTGTGACGCCGTTTTCATCTGCCATGTCCCAGAAATGGCTGGCTTTGTCATGCGCCTCTTCGCGGTCCGGCTGATCGGCGGCCAAAAGCTCTACGATCATCTGGCGGGCATTTTCAGCGCGCGCAGAATTCGTGGTAACGACCATTCCGGGTGAGGGCTCGCGGATACAGGAGGCGGCCAGTGTCCGCTCGCCCTCGATCTCGACCATGCATGCCCGGCAATTGCCATCCGGGCGATAACCCGGCTGCGGCGTGTGGCATAAATGCGGGATCTTGAGGCCTCGACCATGGGCGGCTTCCCAGATCGATAGGCCCTTTTCAACGGTGACCTCTTCCCCATTAAGGGTGAACGTCACTGTTTCGATATGAGCTCCGTCAGCCATGATCGGCCGTTCCCTTCAACTCGATTTCGAGAAAGGCAAGCGGCGCACCGCTTGCGTTGAACACGTTGTGCGACACGCCGCGCGGCCGCGAATAAGAAACGCCTTGCGTGAGGTCCGTAAACAGCTCGCCAGCCGCATCATCTTCAATCCGCAACCGACCATCAGCCAGCGGCACGATGACGTAAGGCATTTGATGAACGTGGTGGCCTGTCTCATCGCCCGGCGCAAAATCGAAGCGGTTCACCACCACGCGCTC
>JBCCNY010000310.1:0-4318 GCA_039025595.1 Pseudomonadota bacterium
CGGTCGATTCTTGGCGTTTTTACAAGCTGAGACTGGTATGTTGCGATCCAGGACAACGTCTTATCCAACGGCATCGGACGGGCCAGCCCGAAACCTTGCACATGATGACAGCCCAGTTGCGCAAGCATTGCGTGTTCGCCGGTTGTTTCAACGCCCTCCGCGATTGTTTCAAGCTCGAGTTGCTCTGCCATAAGCTGGATTGCATTCACCATACGCTGCTGTTCGGTATCTTTATCAACTTTCTGAACGAAGGACCGGTCGATCTTTAGTCTGTGAACACCAAAACGCCGGATGGATGAGATGGAAGCATGGCCGGTTCCAAAATCGTCCAGGTCGATCCTGCACCCCAAATCCGACAATCGGCGAACATTCCGCGCGACAGTGTCATCGGACGAATAGGCGACAACTGTTTCCAGAACTTCGATCACGAGCCGTTTTGGCTCGATGCTATAGCGGTCGAGTTCCCACGAAATTCGATCGACAAGCTTTGGATCACGCAGCTCTTCAGCCGAGCAGTTTATTCCGACCTGATGAATTCCGAGGGCGTGCTTGTCCCATTGCTGCAGAGCGTTGAGCGCATCTCTCAATACTTTCTGGCCCAAATGGCCAAGCTGACCCTGATCGCGCAAGATCTGAAGAAACTCTCCAGGAGGTACAAGCCCGCGCGCTGGATGCTTCCAACGCGCAAGCGCTTCGAAACCGCTCACTTCGCCTGTATCTGTCGAGATCTGTGGCTGAAACCAGGCCACGATTTCCCCGGCCTTAAGGCCTCGAATCGCATCGATTCCGTTGACCGGTTGCGTGGTTATCTGTCTTGCGATTGCCGGTGAGAAAACACGTATGCCAGAGGGAGCATAGCGTCGCGCGTCCTGCAAGGCGAGGGATGCCGCATCCGACAAGTCTTGAGTACCCCCGGCTTTCACAGCCGTATGCAAACAGATGCCGGCCGAGATCGTTATGTACACTCTCGCATCATCTAACTCTACCGGAGTTTCGCACGCCTTTTGCATACGGTTTGCAATCTGCACGCACACTTCCGAATCCAGTTTTCGAACAGGCGCGATGGCCACACCGAATTGGCCCGAAGACAGATCGACCAATGTGTCTTCGCTCCTTAGGGCACTCCGCAATCGCTCCGCTGTTCTTTGGCATATTTGGTCGAAGTCACGCGGCCCGTAACGGTCGGAAAGTGTTTCTCCCTCGTCGATCTCGATAAAGAGACAAGCTGTGCGACGAAGACCCCGGCGGGCGACCTTCAGATTGAGCTCGATCGCATCTTCTAACGCATCAGGCCTTTGCTCAGATCGTCCATGGTCGATACGGGTATATCCTACCGCGCAGGCGATCGGACCGAGAACAGCGGCAGTCACAAGCGCGGCTTCGCCCCACAGCTGATACCCAAGCAGCGTTAGGACAGGAGCCAAGGCCAAACCAAAAAGCACGGCAAAACCCGTTGGACTGGGGCTGAACAGACTGAAAAATGGAGAACGCAAGCGCATCGACAGTACTCGGTTTGTTCTCCAAACCTTTTAGAATATGGCTCTCAATTACAGTTTAACGTCTATCTTCTGATCACTTTGTTTTTTCGTCAAATTTTACGCTATTTCGCTGCAACGCCTCGAAGTCGAACAGCTTTGGGTCAAGAAGGTGTGACGGGCGCGCATTCATCAAAGACCGGAACATAACCTGCCGTCGGCCCGGTGAACGCGCTTCCCAGGTGTCGAGGATTTGCTTCACTTGTTGGCGTTGCAAGCCGTCTTGAGAACCGCACAAATCGCAAGGGATGATCGGATATTGCATGGCATGAGCAAAACGATCGCAATCCGTTTCAGAAATGTAGGCAAGCGGGCGATAGACGAAGAGGTCGCTCTCCTCGTTGACTAGTTTGGGCGGCATGGTGGCCAGCCTGCCGCCGTGAAAGAGGTTCATAAAGAAAGTCTCTAGAATATCATCTCGGTGATGACCGAGCACAATCGCACTGCAGCCTTCTTCGCGGGCAATCCGGTAGAGATTTCCACGCCGCAGACGCGAACACATCGCACAATAGGTGCGCCCCTCAGGCACCTTTTCGGCTACGATGGAATAGGTGTCCTGATACTCGATCCGGTGCGGCACGCCCATACGTTCCAGAAAGTCCGGAAGTACCGTGGCGGGAAAGCCGGGCTGGCCCTGATCCAAATTGCAGGCGAGTATGTCAACAGGCAACAACCCGCGCCACTGCAATTCATGCAAGACGGCCAGAAGCGTGTAGCTGTCCTTCCCGCCTGACAGACAGACCAACCAGCGCGCGCCGGGTTCTATCATACCGAAATCATCGATCGCGGCGCGTGCGTCGCGGACAAGCCTTTTGCGCAGCTTGCGAAAAGCAGTGGTCTTCGGTGACCCGTAAAATAGCGGGTGAATATCGTCCGGCTCGTCAAGCATGCGATCCGCAGTAGCCGGTTTCGTGACCCCGCTCAAGGCAGGCATCGGCGGCTTCGTTATAGCGGTCTAGCTCTCCGGAGAAGACAACAGATGGTTCAGGATGGACTTAGCGCTGTCCGAACTCCAATCCGCTTCGCCGACCAACCGGGCAATTTCCTGTCCCTCTCGATCCATGATGAGCGTGACCGGCAACCCCAGAACGCCCATGGATCGCGACATACTCATGCGGCGGTCCGCGTGGAGGGGAAGGTTGGTGACCTCAATATCCTCAAAGAACCGCTGCATCGCATCTGGTGAGTTGCGACCCACAGCAATCGTCACGACCTCGAAATCCTCGCCGCCTAATGCGTCCTGAAGATCTGAGAGCATCGGCATTTCGTACTTGCAGGGCTCGCACCAAACGGCCCAAAAATTCACGACCGTTACTTTGCCTTTGAAATCAGACAGCTGACCCTCACCGCCGGCATCCAAGGCGAATGGAATAACGCTGACATCCCATGGATCGTCATGCACAACGAGCTTGCGCATATCCCCCTCTCTGAGCTCGGAAATGCCGTATGTATCTGCGGATGCGGCGTTTGCACCAAGCGCCAGCGCCATGTACAGGAGCAGAGATTTCGAAACCGACATGAGACCTCCAAAAGGCGGATCAATGACCAACAAAACCTCCAATCAGATGTGGGGCGGACGTTTCGCCGACGGCCCCGATGCGTTGATGGAGGCAATTAATGCCTCGATCGGATTCGACAAGCGCCTCGCTCCGCAGGACGTTGAAGGCTCAAGAGCCCATGCAGCCATGTTGGCAACCACGGGCATTATTACGGATAAGGATGCCGAGGTGATCCGGGAAGGGCTTCTCACGATCTTGTCAGAAATCGAGCGGGGTCAGTTCGTTTTTTCAGCGGAATTGGAAGATATCCACATGAATGTGGAGGCGCGTCTAACTGAGCTGATCGGCCCGCCTGCCGGACGCTTGCATACTGCACGCAGTCGCAACGATCAGGTAGCGACGGATTTCCGGCTTTGGGTTCGGGATCAAATCGATCAGACGATGAGCGGGTTGGAGGCGCTCATGGGCGCGTTGCTGTCGCAAGCAGAGATCGGTGCCGGTTGGGTCATGCCGGGCTTCACCCATCTTCAGACTGCGCAGCCGGTGACATGGGGTCATCACATGCTGGCCTATATCGAGATGTTTGCCCGCGACCGGTCGCGTTTTCGGGATGCGCGCGCGCGAATGAATGAGTGTCCCTTGGGCGCGGCGGCTCTAGCGGGCACCTCTTTTCCCATTGATCGGGACATGACGGCTCAGGCGCTGGGCTTCGACCGACCTTGTGCCAACTCGCTCGATGCCGTGAGCGACCGGGATTTCGCTTTGGAGTTTCTGGCTGCGGCCAGCATTTGCGCCATGCATCTCAGCCGGTTGTCCGAAGAGCTCGTGATCTGGTCATCGGCGCAGTTCCGTTTTGTGGCCATGAGCGATCGGTTCTCGACCGGATCTTCGATTATGCCGCAGAAAAAGAACCCGGACGCCGCCGAGCTGATCCGCGCCAAGATCGGACGCATTCTGGGTGCCAACGTGGCCTTGCTGACCGTGATGAAGGGGCTGGCTCTGACCTATTCGAAGGACATGCAGGAGGACAAGGAACAGGTCTTTGATGCCGCCGACAACCTTTTGCTCTCGCTGGCGGCCATGACAGGGATGATTGGTGACCTCAGCGCTAACAAGGCCGCACTAGAAGACGCCGCCAAGTCCGGCTTTTCCACGGCGACGGATCTGGCGGATTGGCTGGTACGGGTTGTTGGCATGCCCTTCCGCGAGGCGCATCATGCGACGGGCCGTGCCGTTGCGCTTGCCGAGACACGCGGCTGCGATCTGGCGGAATTGCCGCTGGAA
>JBCCNY010000311.1:0-4313 GCA_039025595.1 Pseudomonadota bacterium
GATCACGGTTGCGCCCGGTTTGATCCAATCGCCGGGCACCATTTCGGGGCGACCCACAGCAGGGACAACGATATCAGCCCCCCGCACCACATCGGGCAGATCCTTCGTTCGGCTATGGGCAATTGTCACAGTGCAGCTGTCGCCAAGCAGAAGCTGTGCCATAGGTTTACCCACGATGTTCGAGCGGCCGATGACCACCGCGCTCATCCCGGACAGCGACCCGTGGTAATCCCGCAGCATCATCAGGCAGCCAAGCGGTGTGCAGGGAACCATTGCCTTCTGGCCTGTCCCCAAGAGCCCCACATTCGAGATATGAAATCCGTCGACATCCTTGGCGGGGTCAATCGCACCGATCACGAGATCCTCGTTCAGGTGCCCCGGCAGCGGCAATTGCACCAGAATACCGTGCACCTCGGGATCTTTGTTGAGCGTCTCCACCATCGCCAGCAGATCCGCCTCAGAGGTGTTTTCGTCCATTTTATGCTCAAAGGATTTCATCCCTGCCTCTACGGTCTGCTTGCCCTTTGACCGGACATAGACCTGACTGGCCGGGTTTTCACCGACAAGAACAACGGCAAGGCCGGGCGTAATGCCATGCTCGTCTTTCAAGCGCGCCACATGGCCTGCCACTTTTTCGCGAACGCGAGCGGCAAACGCTTTGCCGTCAATTACTGTTGCTGTCATTCCTATCTCTCCCTTTTGCGGCTCGGCCAAAATCACTCCCGGCGGATCACCTGCGCTTCGCGGTCAATCGACCAGTTGATCAAGGCGCGCCACATCGTTTCAATCAGGTCTGGGTCTAGGCCCTGTTTGCCGGCAAAGGAGCGCGCGTGAAACACCACTTCCTCCACTCGGTCCGGAATATGCGCCGGTAACCCCGCCGCCCGTTTCAGATCGATGGCCCGGTCAATATACCCAGCCCGTTGCGCCAGAAGCGAAACAAGCTCTTCATCGATCAAATCGATCTGCGAACGCAAAACCTCCATCGTCCGACACTCTTGGGGTGTCACTCTGATTGTCATCGGCGTCCTCCGGCGGCTCGAGCCCTTCAACCCAAGCCCCCTAAAAGACGATTCTTGCTCCTAGAACAATCCTTCGATTTGTCCCGCGTCGTTGAGGCAGATCGCCTCGGCAGAGGGCACACGCGGCAGACCTGGCATTGTCATGATCTCTCCACAGACCACGACGACAAAGCCTGCGCCGGCGGACAGTCGCACCTCTCGCACCGGCACCGAATGGCCGGTCGGTGCGCCACGCTTTTCCGGATCGGTGGTAAAGCTGTATTGCGTCTTGGCCATGCAAACGGGCAGATGTCCGTATCCCTGCTCTTCCCAAAGCGTCAGCTGATCGCGAATTTTCTGATCCGCAATTACATCGTCTGCACGATAGATCCGTTTGGCGATGGTCTCGATCTTGGCAAAGAGCGGCATATCATCGGGATAGATCGGCGAGAAATTCGCGCTGTCAGCGTCAGCCAGTTCCGCGACCTTTGTTGCCAGATCCGCCGATCCTTCTGATCCCAGCTCCCAGTGCCGGGACAAAACGCCCTCTGCGCCCTGCTCGGCCACATAGGCCTTCACCGCGTCTATTTCAGCGTCTGTATCGGTTACGAAATGGTTGATCGCCACGACGACCGGGACGCCAAAGGACTTCACATTTTCAATGTGTCGCCCGAGATTGGAACAGCCTGCCTTGACCGCTTCGACATTTTCCTCGCCCAGATCGGCCTTGGCCACGCCACCATTCATTTTCATCGCCCGCACGGTCGCCACGACGACGACCACAGACGGTGCAAGCCCGGCTTTGCGGCACTTGATGTTCATGAATTTCTCGGCCCCTAAATCGGCGCCGAAGCCCGCCTCTGTAACCACGTAATCGGCAAGTTTCAGCGACGTCGATGTGGCAATAACCGAGTTGCATCCATGCGCGATATTAGCAAATGGGCCGCCATGGACAAAGGCGGGATTGTTTTCCAAGGTCTGCACCAGATTGGGCTGCATTGCGTCCTTAAGCAAAACGGTCATCGCACCTTCTGCCTTGATATCGCGGCAGAAAACAGGACTCCGATCGCGCCTATACGCCACGATCATATCGCCCAACCGCTTTTCGAGATCCTTTAGATCTTTGGCCAGACACAGGATCGCCATCACCTCAGACGCCACGGTGATGTCAAAGCCAGCCTCTCGCGGAAAGCCATTTGCCACACCGCCCAGCGAACAGGTGATCTGCCGCAGCGCCCGGTCATTCATGTCCACCACCCGGCGCCATTGGACGCGCCGCACATCAATCTCGAGCGCATTGCCCCAATAGATGTGATTATCGATCATCGCCGACAGCAGCGAATGCGCCGATGTGATCGCGTGAAAATCGCCTGTGAAATGAAGGTTCATTTCCTCCATCGGAACCACTTGCGCGTAACCGCCACCAGCGGCCCCGCCCTTCATCCCAAAGTTGGGACCCAAAGACGCTTCGCGAATACAAATCATCGCGCTTTTGCCGATCCGGTTCAGCCCGTCGCCAAGGCCCACGGTCGTTGTGGTCTTACCCTCACCCGCCGGCGTTGGATTGATAGCGGTCACGAGAATGAGCTTGCCGTTTTCGCGCGACTGCACCCCGTCGATAAAGCTCTGGCTAACCTTCGCTTTGTCATGCCCGTAGGGCAGCAAATCCTCGGACGGGATCCCAAGACCGGCCCCGATCTCTTGTATCGGACGTTTTGACGCTTCTCGCGCGATCTCGATGTCTGATTTGTAGCTCATTTCTCTCCCTCTCGGCTCTCCGGCCAAATGTGATTCCCGGCACGGATACGCTAAGCCCCGCAGCGCCCTACCCCAGAATCCGACATATGCAGACGTCGTTGCGTCGGCTCTGGTTTGGCGGGTTTCATATCGGAAACCCACAGAAGAGTGTCAATCGAAGAATATGGTTAAAACGTCGGCAGCCCTTCAGGTCATCTTACCGGTCAAGCAGCTCTCGTGATGCGCCCAGCCACGCTGATCGGGCACATGCAGACGTATCCTATCCCCCAACCGCAACGCGCCGGGCCGTTCGACCCAGGCCGTAATGCCTCTGCGCCCCTCGCCGGCCTTTCGGAACTTGCGGCCAAAGCCCTTGTGATCTTTCTCGATTTCCTTACCCGGCCAGTTGCAGGGTCTGTTGTGCATATCGACGACAAGGGTTGCCCCGCTTTCGCTTTGCAGACGAGACGAGGGCGGGATGTGCGTAAAATCCTCAATCCCTTCGACAACAACCGACGCGCCGAGCCATTCCGGCCTAAGCGCATCAAGTCCCATTTCTGCAGCGATCTGTGCCATTTCTTCGGCCGACACCAAGGAAAGCTGACGGACATTGGCAATCTCCGTCCCCTCCTTGTGCTGTTCTGTCACTCTGACACAGGAAGATCGCGTCCGGCCGCCGTGAAACTCGTCCGGCATACCGTCCCAGCCCAATGTCACCGCTTCAAGTGGGGCGGAACGGATATCGCTATCTTGATTGGCAACGACACCCAGCCAGATAATGCGACCTTCGAATTCTGTTGAAATCAACGCTGGCATGACGATGTCCCCGACCCCTTCATCATTCGAAATGTGTCCCGTCTCCGCCAAAGCGTCAATTGCGAAATACCGGCGCGACGCTAGACCGTAAGCGTAAAGAAGAGGCGGCGAAAGGGAAACAGCACTGAGCCATCATCACGCAAGGGATAAATCGCATGCATGACCTCTTCATAGCGCAGAACAAGTTCTTTTCTCTGATCAGAATCAAGGGCTTGAAGGATAGGTCGCGCATAGGTGCTTTCCGTGAAACGGCGCACGGGATGGCTATCAGATTCCGCCGAGAGCTTTTGATGATACTCCGTTTCCCAAAGCCGGAATTGACCAAGTGGTGAAAGAGCCGCTTCGTACTTCACCGGCGCCATAACGCCTGGTCTGCTCATTCTTTCAACACAAGCAGGGAACAATTTCTCAGCAAGCTCGACCCAGACACGATGCGACGGGGCTTTGTTCTGGTGCGGCATTTGCACAGCCAGTGTGCCACCCGGAGCCAAAAGCGCGGCCAGACGTGGCATCAGATGTTCATGTCCGTCCAACCAATGCAGAGCAGCGTTCGAAAAAATGACAGCTAGAGGCCGGGAAGGCGACCAAGTCGCGGCGTCCGCTTTCTGCAATTCGTCGTAATTTCCTGTGGCACGCGCCTTCGTCAACATGGCGGGACTGGTATCGATGCCCGTCAAAGTGCGTCCAGCTGCGCGCCCGCGCAAAGCCCCGGATAAAGCCCCATTGCCACATCCCAAATCCACAAAGTCGCCCTGAACC
>JBCCNY010000312.1:0-4297 GCA_039025595.1 Pseudomonadota bacterium
CTTGTTGACTCGCTCTTCGCAGCGCTTGGACAACACCGATATGTCTAGGCTCGAGCGGTTTGATACCCAGATGGCGTGGATTGAGGGCGGCGTCTTCGGGATGGGCTCAGAGGCGCATTATCCGGATGAAGGCCCTGTGCGCAAAGTGCGTGTCGATGGATTCTGGATCGACAGAACGCATGTGACCAACGCTGAGTTTGGTGTTTTCGTACGAGAGACGGGCTATGTAAGTGTGGCCGAACGCCCTTTGGATCCTGCCGACTTTCCCGGTGCCGATCCATCGCTGCTCCTGCCCGGTTCGATGGTTTTTCATATGACCAAAGGTCCGGTGGATCTGCGCGATATCCGCAATTGGTGGGCTTATGTTCCCGGTGCAAATTGGCGCCACCCCGAAGGCCCCGGGAGCGATCTTCGCGGGCGTGGTAATCACCCGGTGGTTCATGTGGCCTTCGAGGATGCCGAGGCCTATGCCGCCTGGGCGCGAAAGGACCTGCCGACAGAGGCTGAATGGGAATTTGCGGCGCGCGGTGGTCTGGACGGCGCGGAATACGTCTGGGGGGAAGATTTCACGCCCGGCGGGAAAGTTATGGCCAAGACCTGGCAGGGTGACTTTCCCTGGCGCAACAAGGCAGGCAAGAAAGTGCAGCGCACTGCCCCCGTCGCGACTTACCGTGAGAATGGCTACGGTCTGTTCGATATGGCGGGCAACGTCTGGCAATGGACCACGGATTGGTACGTCGCAGGTCATGGTGCCAAAAAGGGCGGGGGCTGTTGCACACTCGATAATCCACGGGGGCCAGCCAAAGCCGAGAGCCTGGATCCGCGACAGCCCAACATTCCCATTCCGCGCAAAGTCGTCAAAGGCGGGTCCTTTCTGTGCGCGCCGTCCTATTGCCGCCGGTACCGGCCTGCAGCCCGCCATGCCCAGCAAGTGGACACCGGCATGAGCCATATCGGCTTCAGATGCATCAAACGACCGGATTCAAACACGCAAAACTCAACTGGAGAGGAGAGCTCAGAATGAGCGAAGAAACCACCAACCCCAAAGGCATAAGCCGACGCTCGATGCTGATGTCGAGCGCTGCGGCCATTGGCGCGGCGGTTGCCGTTGTGAAGACGGCCGGTGAAGCCGTCGCGCAAACGGCATCGACCGATCAGCCGAATATCCTTGTCATCTGGGGAGATGACGTTGGGCAGTCCAACATCTCGGCCTACACGATGGGCCTGATGGGCTATCAGACGCCCAATATCGACCGCGTCGCCAAAGAGGGCATGATCTTCACCGATTACTACGGAGAGCAGTCGTGCACCGCTGGTCGGTCATCCTTCATTATGGGGCAGTCCGTTTTCCGCACAGGTCTGTCCAAGGTCGGTTTGCCGGGCGCCGAGCTTGGCATGCAGGAAGAGGACCCGACAATCGCAGGCCTGCTCAAGGCGCAAGGCTATGCCACGGGTCAATTCGGCAAGAACCACCTCGGCGACCGGGATGAGCATTTGCCGACAAATCACGGCTTCGATGTCTTCTTTGGAAACCTCTACCACCTTAATGCCGAAGAAGAGCCCGAGAACGAAGATTATCCGGGAGACTTTGTGCTCGACGACGGCACGACCTTCCGCGAGCGCTTTGGCCCACGCGGCGTGATCCGCTCTTCCGCCGATGGTCAGATCGAAGACACAGGCCCGCTGACCAAGCAGCGCATGGAAACCGTGGACGATGAGACGTCTGCCGCCGCCATCGACTGGATCCGGTCGCAGCATGAACAGGGTATTCCGTGGTTCTGCTGGTGGAGCGGCACGCGCATGCATTTCCGCACCCACGTGACAGATGAACGCCGTGCATCAGCGAACGAGACTGTTGGCAAGCCAGTTGACGAATACACCGCCGGCATGATCGAGCATGACATGCATATCGGGTTGTTCCTCGATCTACTGGATGAGTTGGGGATCGCGGAAAACACCATCGTGCACTACTCGACCGATAACGGTCCGCATATGAACACTTGGCCGGACGCGGCGATGACGCCGTTCTGGGGAGAAAAGAACACCAACTGGGAAGGCGCTTGGCGTGTGCCGTCCATGGTGCGTTGGCCCGGCACAATCGAAGCGGGGTCTGTGTCCAACAGCATTATGCACCACATGGACTGGTTGCCTACGTATCTCGCCGCAGCGGGCCGTCCCACTGTCAAGGAAGAGTTGCTTGACGGGATAACCGTGGCCGAAGTTGGCGGGGGCCGTGACTACCGCGTGCACCTCGATGGCTACAACTTCCTGCCCTATCTCACAGGTGAAGAAGAAGCCGGTCCGCGCGAAGAGATTTTCTACTTCTCCGATGATGGCGACATGATGGCCTTGCGTTGGAACGACTGGAAGCTCACCTTCCTTGAGCAAAAATCCTGGGCCACATTCCGGGCCTGGATGGACCCGCTTGTCGAATTGCGTGTGCCGATCATCGCGAACCTGCGCCGCGATCCCTATGAGCGTGGGTATCGCACCTCCAATACCTATTACGACTGGTTGCTGGATCGCGCGTATATGTTGGTTCCGGCGCAGCAATACGTCGGTAACTTCCTCGAGACATTCCAGGAATATCCGCCGCGCCAGAAGGCCGCGAGCTTTAGCCTGGATCAGGTGATGGAGAAGCTGACGGCCCCTGCGGGTAATCCGTAACAGCCAAATGGGGCAGCGCGTTGTCGGGCTGCCCCCGCACTCAATAAATCGATAAGGGAGGACAGCATGCGCCTTGCTTTATTCGCAGCAATTTTCGGCCTGGCAGGGCTGACCGCTCAGGCCGACCCGCTACCATCGTGGTCCGACACGTCGGCAAAAGCGGCGATCATCGACTTTGTCGCTTCTGTGACGGATCCGGGTTCAGAAAGCTATGTCACGCCAGCGGAACGGATCGCGGTTTTTGACAATGACGGCACGCTCTGGGCGGAGCAGCCGCTTTATTTTCAGCTGTTCTACGCGCTCGACCGGTTGCAGGAGAAGGCCGAGGCCGATCCCTCTATCCTGACCTCCGACCTCCTTAAAGCCGCTGCAGAGGGTGACATCGACACGGTGGCCGCAGGTGGCACGGAGGGGCTCATTGAAATTCTGGCCGTCAGCCATGCCGGTGTTTCCGTTGACGCCTTTCAGGCCGACGTGCGCGCCTGGCTCGACGAGGCCCGTAACCCCGCCACAGGTATGGCCTATGACGATATGCTCTATCAGCCGATGCTCGAACTTCTGCGCTATCTGCGCGACGAAGGTTTCCAAACTTGGATTGTCTCTGGCGGAGGCGTGCATTTCATTCGTGCCTTCGCCGAGGCTGCCTACAACATCCCGCCTGAACAGGTGATCGGCTCTGCCGCGCCAACAGAGTACGTCGATGGCCAGGTGATGAAGCTGCAGGGTATCGAGTTCGTGGATGACAAGGTGGGCAAGCCTGTGGGCATTGACAGCCGCATCGGACGCAAACCGATTTTTGCGGGCGGCAACTCCGATGGGGACTTCGCGATGCTGGACTACACGACCGGCGGCGATGGCCCCAGTTTCGGCTTGCTCGTCCATCACACGGATTCCGACCGCGAGTTTGCCTATGACCGCGAAGGACATATCGGCGTGCTCAACCGAGGGCTCGATGAGGGGCCGGATCGCGGATGGGTAATCGTCGATATGGCGAGCGACTGGGAACAGGTCTGGCCTGAATGAGCGCGAAGGACGATGTCGAGGCGCTGATCGCGCGCATGGGCGAGGCCATCATTGGTCAGCGCGACGTGATCGAGCGCCTCGTGATCGGGTTGCTGGCCAACGGGAACTTGCTGGTGGAGGGTCTGCCCGGGCTGGCCAAGACCCGTGCGATCAAGGCTTTGGCCAAAAACCTCGAATGTGACTTCAGCCGCATCCAGTTCACGCCGGATCTTTTGCCCGCTGATGTGACCGGCACAGAGATTTATCATCAGACGGCTGAAGGGGCTGAGTTTCGCTTCGATCCTGGTCCGATCTTTGCCAATATCGTGCTGGCCGACGAGATCAATCGCGCGCCTGCCAAGGTCCAATCGGCCTTGCTGGAGGCGATGGAGGAACGGCAAGTGACCGTCGCTGGTAAGACCCACAAAATGGCGCCGCTCTTCATGGTGATGGCCACGCAAAACCCGGTGGAGCAGGAGGGCACCTATCCGCTGCCCGAGGCGCAGATGGACCGGTTTTTGATGCATGTGATGATCACCTATCCGCCTGTGGAAGATGAGGTGAAAGTGATCCAGCTCGTGCGCAGCGAGGAAGCGGCGGCGGCCAATGAGAGCGCGAAAAAAGACAA
>JBCCNY010000313.1:0-4295 GCA_039025595.1 Pseudomonadota bacterium
CGTTGGTCGTTTTACGGACAGGCGGATGTGGCTGTCGGGCTGAGCTTGCTGGCGATTACCGCTTTCACAGGCCTTTGCCTTTTCCTCGTCTGGCTGATCTTTCGCACAGGTTATCGCATTCGAACCTGACGCAATCGCGCTTTTTTTGCCCCAGTCCGCAATCGACGGGACTGGGAACCTTGTTTGTGTTGCTATGGCAATCTACATCCCACGCCATGAGTTTCAGACTACCCTTCTTCAACAAAGACCCGCTCGTTTCTGTTATCCGGCTCTCCGGCGCAATTGGCGCTGGTGGTCGTTTGCCTCTTAGTGACGACTCCATGGCGCCCGCAATCGAGCGCGCCTTTCGCAAAGGTAAACCGAAGGCGGTCGCTTTGGTGCTGAATTCGCCGGGTGGATCTCCGGTGCAATCTGCATTGATCGCCGCCCGCATCCGACGTCTTGCTGAAGAGATGGAGGTTCCAGTCCACGCTTTTGTCGAGGATGTGGCGGCTTCTGGTGGGTATTGGCTTGCAACGGCAGCGGATCATATCTGGGCCGACGAGAATTCCATCGTAGGCTCAATCGGCGTGATTTCTGCAGGCTTTGGTGCGCAAGTTCTTTTGGAGCGGCAGGGCATTGAAAGGCGCGTCTATACCGCTGGCAAGTCCAAGAGCACACTGGACCCTTTCAAACCAGAAAAGAAAGAGGATGTCGCCCGGTTGAACACGATCCTTGAAGGTATGCATGGCTCGTTCATTGCCCACGTCAAATCGCGCCGCGGGGATAAGTTGACCACTGAGACGGATCTGTTCACCGGCGAATTCTGGCGCGCCGAACAGGGTGTTGAGCTTGGGCTAGTCGACGGGATCGGTCATCTCGTCCCGAAAATGAAA
Source organism: Pseudomonadota bacterium (assembly GCA_039025595.1). GTDB lineage: Bacteria > Pseudomonadota > Alphaproteobacteria > Rhodobacterales > Rhodobacteraceae > Roseovarius. Next base: position 876 of record JBCCNY010000313.1, read on the forward strand.
GAGCTCTTTGGGGATAAAGTGCGGTTCGCCCGCTACAGTCGAAAAAAGGGTCTGTTCCAGCGGTTTGGCGCGCAACTCGCCGACGATGCGCTGGGTCTCGTGGAAGAACGCGCCGCTTTCGCTCGATTCGGCCTCTGACATGCTATCCAAGATCGTCATATTGTTTCTGGTCTTTATGGCCGTACTGGCCATGTTCGGTCGCTTGCGATTTCCAGGAGCAGACCGTCTTTCTTCTAAGCGTTGCCCAAGATGCAAACGGTTTCACATCGGCAAAGGCCCCTGCCGGTGCGGAAAGGATGGTCGCGGATGACGGCCTGGCTGCTGTCTGGGCTGGGCCTTGTGATCCTCCTTCTTGCTGGTGATGCTTTGGTCAAGGGGGCCGTCAACCTGAGCCTAAGACTAGGCGTGCCGGCTTTGATTGTAAGCCTCACCATTGTTTCGTTTGGCACGTCAGCACCTGAATTATTGATTTCGATAAATGCAGTGCTGGAGGGTAAGCCGGGCCTCGCACTTGGAAACGTCGTCGGGTCGAATACGGCGAATATACTTCTGGTTCTGGGAGTGCCGGCGTTGCTGGCAACACTGCACACCTCCCGGTCGCAGACGCGAAAAAGTTACGTTATGATGGTCATGGCATCGGTGCTTTTCGTCGCTCTGGCTTTCCGCGGTCAATTTGACATTCTGGCTGGTGGTGTTCTTCTGGCAGGCCTCGCTATCATGCTGAGCGACGCGCTGCTGGAGGCGCGTGCGCATCGAGCTGCGATCGCCGAAATGCCCGAAGATATGTCCGCCGGACCTTTCGACGAGGATGTGGAGGGGGCGGATCCTGACATGCCGTGGTGGCAGATCTTGCTGTTTCTGGGCCTGGGCCTGGTGGGCCTCCCGCTCGGAGCCGATCTTCTGGTCGACAACGCGTCTATCATCGCGAAGCGTTACGGCGTGAGCGACGCGGTGATCGGACTTACTCTGGTGGCGATCGGGACTTCCTTGCCGGAACTGGCCACGACCGTGATGGCGGCGCTGAGGCAGCAGGCAGACGTGGCTGTCGGTAACGTCATCGGATCGAACATGTTTAATCTGTTGGCGATCATTGGTGTAACCTGCTTTGTCGGCACGATCCCCGTGGATCAGGCTTTTTTGCGGTTCGATCTTTGGGTGATGCTTGGCGCCACTCTCTTGCTGGCACCTTTCGTTTTTATGAAACAGGATATCACCCGCCTCTGGGGTGTTGGGCTCACGGCGCTCTACGGGGCGTATATTTTACTTGTTTTGACCTGACGGAGATCTTCGATGTCACGAAGTGAACTCGGAACAGCGCTGGTCACAGGCGCTGGAAAACGGCTGGGCCGCGCGATGGCGCTCTATCTCGGGAAACGCGGATATGACGTCGCGGTTCATTACTCTGCCTCTCAGAGTGAGGCCGAAGCGGTTGTGGCCGAGATCTCTGATATGGGCCAACGCGCTGTAGCGGTCCAGGCGGATTTGTTGCAAGAAGCGGAAATGCAGACGTTGGTTCCCGCTGCCCTTAAAGCGCTTGGAAGCCCGCTCACGGTTCTCGTCAATAATGCCTCTATTTTCGAACATGAAAGTTATGAGACTTCGACCCGTCAAAGTTGGGATCGTCACATCGAGTCCAATCTTCGAGCGCCCTTCGTACTGCTCCAGGCACTCGCTGCGCAGATTCCCGATCCGATCGCGGACAAGAGCGGGGAACCGTTTGCGCAGGGGCTTGTGGTGAACATGATCGACCAGCGGGTACGGAAGCTGACGCCAGATTTTCCAAGTTACACAATTGCGAAGATGGGGCTTTGGGCCATGACCCGCACGGCCGCACAGGCGCTTGCCCCGAAGGTACGCGTTAACGCGATTGGGCCCGGTCCCACTTTGCAATCGATTCACCAAAGCGACGACCAGTTCGCTGCACAACGCGCGCGGACACTTCTAAAGCGAGGATCCAACCCCAGCGATATTCTGGGTGCGTTGGGTTTTTTTCTCGATGCGCCTTCCGTGACCGGGCAACTTCTGTGCATTGATGGTGGGCAACATCTGGCATGGCAAACACCTGATGTTCTGGGCGTGGACGTGTAGGGGCGGCCGCGTGTTGTGCACGCGTTACCAAAGTGTAAACTTAATGTTACAAAATTATTAATGATTTCAATAATTTGATCCAAATCAACTTTTTTGCCTTGAGATTTCAATAGCTTGCGGATTTGCTTATTTTTTACGCAAATCAGGGAAATATCCCTGAAACAAGAGAAAATTCGCAGTGCTTGGAAGTTATCTCCCGAGTTATCCACAGCAAAAGTGGACATGTTTCGGGTTGCTCTTTTCAAAAAGAGGATTGCGGCATTGCGACAGAATCATAACTGTTGCGCATGCAAGAAGACCAACCTCAAGATCAAGATCTCGTCGCTCCGACCGGCCACACGGTGATCCAGTCCTACCTGAAGACGCTTGATGGCTCGCCGGGTGTCTATCGGATGTTGGGCGCGAAGAGCCAGGTTTTGTATGTCGGCAAGGCGCGAAACTTGCGGGCGCGAGTGTCGAGCTACACCCGTCCAACGGGTCACACGCGACGTATAGCGCGTATGGTTTCGGAAACGGCCTCCATGATGTTTCTGACAACCGCAACAGAGACTGAGGCGCTCCTGCTCGAGCAAAATCTGATCAAACAGCTGAAACCTCGTTACAATGTCTTGTTGCGGGACGATAAGAGCTTTCCCTACATTTTCATTTCCACTGAGCATGATTTTCCGCGCATCGAAAAGCACCGCGGCGCAAAGACTCGCAAGGGACGATACTATGGTCCTTTCGCCAGCGCAGGAGCCGTGAACCGCACGTTAAATACCTTGCAGAAGGTCTTTTTGCTCCGCTCGTGTACTGATCGGGAGGTGGAGGCCGGAGATCGACCTTGCCTCAACTATCATTTGAAGCGTTGCGCCGGACCTTGCGGGGGTAAGATAACGAAAGAGGATTACGCCAAGCTGGTCCGATCCGCGGATGACTTTTTGTCCGGTAAGTCAACTCAAGTGCAGGAACGTCTCGCCGCGGAAATGATGGAGGCGTCTGAGGCGATGGAATTCGAACGCGCAGCGTCGCTGCGAGACCGGATCAAAGCCCTGACAATGGTTCAGACCAATCAGGGGATCAATCCCCGCACGGTTGACGAGGCCGACCTGATCGCCCTGCACATGGAAAAGGGTCAAGCCTGTGTACAGGTCTTTTTCATTCGGGCGGGCCAGAATTGGGGGAACAAGGATTTCTACCCGCGGGTCGGTCCCGACGTGGAGGCCCCGGAAGTGCTGGAGGCTTTCATAGGGCAGTTCTACGACGCCAAGGATCCGGCGAGGCGCCTTATTCTCTCTCACTCTCTGGACGAGCCTGATCTGATGGCGGAGGCGCTCGGCTCCAAGATCGGGA
>JBCCNY010000314.1:0-4277 GCA_039025595.1 Pseudomonadota bacterium
CCCGCCTTCTGTAGCGCCATGTGTTCGTTGGTTTCGCGTCGAAACACAAGAAGACGCAGCCGATCACCAGCCTTCATCGACTTTGACGCAAGGCTTCGACTTGCCAAACGAAGTCTTCGCATTCTGCCATGGGAAGGGATGCATCTATCGATTGTCCCAGCTTTTTGGTGTGTGCCGCATAGGAGTGTATGCGATGATCAGGCGCTTGCCGTTGCAAACAAGGGAGATGGGTTGATATGTCTTGGAACAGGTTTGGCAAAGCCGCTTCCCACAATCATCAAGCGCCACTCACTGCGTCTTCAGCCATGCTGGTACGTCCAAGCGCTAGATCAAGACAGGTATTCACGGGTTTACGATGGCAGGAAATGGCTAGATCCTTGAGGTGGATTTGGGTGAAGATTCACTTGAAAAAACGGCCGACTTAGAGGCTTATGAACCCGATCCGGATTGACAGCCGGTCGAGGTCAATTAGCAAGAGAATTCAACCACGCCGATCTCAAACGTTCACTGGCTAGGAGAGATGGGCCGCATGAGTCGGGGAGTGGATCATGCAGAAAATCATTGCCGAAGCCTTCGGCACCTTCGTTTTGGTTTTTTTCGGAGTAGGAACGGCAGTTTTGGCGGGGGCCGGGGTTGGACCGGCAGGGACAATCGGTCTTGCTGGGATCAGCCTGGCCTTCGGGATATCTGTGGTCGCAATGGCGTATTCTGTTGGTCAGGTGTCGGGTGCGCATCTCAACCCGGCGGTGAGCTTTGGCGTATTCGTCGCCGGGCGTATGAGCGCGGGCGAGATGATGGGATACTGGGCGGGCCAGGTGGCTGGCGCGGTGCTTGCTGCATTTGCCATTTACTTGATCGCCACCAGCCTGGTTGCGGGATACGATATCTCTGCCAGTGGTATGGGGCAGAATGGCTGGGGAGAAGGCTATGGCGCTGGCTTCGATCTCATTGGCGCTTTTCTGTTCGAAGTGATCGCAACCGCGGTCTTTCTGGTTGTGATACTGGGTGTCACATCCAAGGGCGGTGAAGCGGCCTTTGCAGGGCTTGTCATCGGTTTGACCCTTACCATGATTCACTTGGTTGGGATCACAATCACCGGAACCTCGGTCAATCCGGCACGTTCCATCGGTCCAGCATTGTTTGTCGGTGGCGCGGCGCTATCGCAGCTTTGGCTTTTTATCGTAGCGCCGCTCGTCGGGGCAGCCCTTGGCGCGATCCTGCATAAGGCGGGCGCGACAGCGCCAAAGGAAGACTAGGAGTTTTTTGGCCGGCCCTTCTCTTTGAAAGGCCGGCCGGTACGGCATGTGGTTTCTGGGATGTAGCAAGTCGCATACGAAATCTGCGCGCGTTCAAACAGCGCGCCGGGGATTAAAGGCCCCCCCGCGCGCGGAGTTCCTAATTCACGAACTGCACATCCTCGTCGCCGGCAATTCGACGCAGGGCAGTGGTGTCTGGCACAGTGACTTTTCGCACGCCGTCCAATGAAATCAGTTGCTCTCGACGAAGGATCGAGATTTGCCGTGAAACGGTTTCGATCGTCAGACCAGTGAAGTTAGCAATCGCCTCCCGGCTCACAGGCAGATCAAAATGCCGGGTCCCGCGCAGCTTACCGCCGTTCAGCTGATCGCAACGGTTCGCCAAAAGAACAAGGAAACTCGCAATCTTCTCCCGCGCCGTTTTTCTGCCCAAAAGCAGCATCCAGTCGCGCGCCGCATCCAATTCATCCAGCATCATGTCCAATAGACGTTCTCTTAGATGCGGAACCTCTTCCAGAAGCGCCTCAAAGGGCATCCGCCGGAAACAGCATAGCTTCACGTCGGTCACCGCCGTGACATCATAACTTAGGCTGTCGCGTCCAGGCCTGCCCACGAAATCAGAAGGGAGAAGGATGCCTACGATTTGGGTTCGGCCATCCTCGGTCACGCGTTCCAGCGTCGCTGTGCCGTCGACAACAGAGGCTACCATATCCAGTGTCTCTCCGCGCAGAGCAATCGTCTGCCCAGCACTGTACGTTTTGTAGAACTTTATCTCATTCATACGCGCGAGCTCTTCCGCGTCACATTGTGCGCACACAGCACGGTGACGGATCGGACAACTCGCACAATGTCCTTCGAGATCGAAGGGCAAGGCATGCGTCATCGCTACCCCAAAATCTGGGTCAAATGCGGACCTCTTTTGCGTGCATCGACCGAGCAATGACCCGTTAGCCCCGGCGATGTTCGTATTGGTATCAACGCATATTTTGCTCTCAATTTCAACACTTCTTGGCGTCAATCTAACCTGATATCAGGAATTTGATTTCGTTTTTTAAGCGCGTAAGCGATTGTAAAAAATCGCGTTTTCCAAATATCAGGAACAGCCCGTCGCGTTGATGGCCTGGGTTTTGGGACGTTGTCCCATTGCGTTTGACATGTCGCGCGACCTCTACATGCCGCCGCTCCGCGCTGCGCCGATCATGGCAGCGATTTGCCCGCGCAAGGCACCTGGCAACCAGTCCTGCGCCGGGGCCAGAAACCCCTGCACCACGAGATCGCGTGCTGCGTCTTCATCGAGACCCGCCGCCATCAGATAGATCAGTTTGTCGTGCGCGATCATGCCGACGGAGGCCTCGTGGCTCAGCTGTGCCCGTTCCGCCCGTGCGATCAGCGCGGGCGTTGCGGAAATTTCACCATCCGGAGTGAGGCGCAGGCCGTCGCAGCCGAGATAGCCCGCGCAATCGCAACTCTCGCCGATCAGAACCGCATCATTCACGATGCGTCCTCCGGTCGTCACCATGCGCGCCACATCCTCGGCCCGCGCGTTCGGCCCGGTAAGCCGAATCTTTGTCGTCAATTCTCGTTCCGTGTCTTTGGGGGCCAGAAGAATACTTTGCGATATGCAAGTTGCGTCGGTTTCCACCTCCGTCTCGCTGTGGCTCAAATCGTGGCGCAACGTTGACAGTTTGATCGCCGTGGAGCGGCTGAAACTACCGCGCTCCTGTCGCGCATAGCTGTAGGATGCAGTCTCCATCTCTGCGCCCCATCGTTCGATCGTGACGCCTGTGCAACGCGCGCCAGCCCTCAGATAGGTTTCATGAACTGATACATGCCGTCCGGTATGAACCTGTTCGGGCACTGCCGCGCCAGAGATCATCTCGACCTGCGCGCCTTGATCAATCAGGGTAATGTCATGGGTGAATTGCCGTTTTTGCGGCGTCGCCATCATGGTGAAACTCTGCACTGGCAGGCTCACCTTCGCGCCCGGTTTTACCCATATGAAATGCCCGACAGGGTCGTGCCTCTGATCCGAGACGCCCGCGATATCGGCATTGGCGTCGGGCTCTACGAGACCAAACATCAAATCCTGCACGAAATCATAGGTCCTGAGCGCCTCTGCCAGCGGCATGATTTCGATGCCTGGCATATGGCTTTGGGCGATCTCCATCCGATCATCGACGAGAATGCTGGTGCCTGCGCGGGTATCCTCATTGTCAAAACCGACCTCGTGAAGGGCATGGCGCGTGCTATTGCTCAGCTGCATAACTTTGGGTTCGGCGGTGCTTTGTTCAGGCATCGACCGTCTCCTCGTTTGGCGCCCTGTATCCATGGCTTTGGATATGCGAAAAGAGGCGAAGCGCGTCGCCAGAGGCAATGAGCCGCCCCGACCGCATGATATGCCCCTGATCCGCCAAGACGTGGTTGAGGACGAAGCCGGTATGAGTGATCACCAGACCGCAACGCGTCGGCGCATCGGCTGACTGTTTGGACATCAACGTCCGGATCGCTTCGCCAATCACCCGCACATGTTCCAGGTCAACACCGCTTTCCGGTTCGTCAAAGAGCATCAGCCGTGGATTTTGCAGCATCAGTTTCAACACTTCCGCCCGTTTGATCTCCCCACCGGAAAAGCCGCTATTCATGTCTCGATCGACTAAAGCTGTCATATCCAGTGCCTCTGCTGCTGTGGCGAGAGCGTTTTCGGCTCCAAGCGCTTCGGCCAGCCGTTTTATTGTCACGCCATCAAGGCTCGGTGGGCGTTGGAAAGCCATGCCGATCCCGAGGCGGGCCCGTTCCAAAGGGGCAAGTGTGTCAATCGGTTGATCCGCGAAATGGATACTTCCTTGCGTGACCTCGTAAGGCGACAATCCCATGATCGCAGCCAACAAGCTCGACTTGCCGCTGCCATTGGGGCCCATCAACACGTGTAGCTCGCCCGTGCGCACGCGAAGATTCACGTCCTGAACGACAGGCTTGCCTTCGATTTCCACGGTAAGATCCCGGATATCAAGCATAGTCGCA
>JBCCNY010000315.1:0-4276 GCA_039025595.1 Pseudomonadota bacterium
ACGACGACCGGCATGTCCGCGCCTCCGATCCCCATGATCAGGTGATAGCCGATGAAAAGCCCCGCCAGCGTCAGGAGAACCAGCGCCCAGGACCCGCCCCCCCCAAGGTAGACGATGAGCAGCACGACCGAGAGGGCCGCCGCAGCCGCATTGAACAAATGCCCTCCGGGCAATTGCTTGGCCCCGGTATCGATGTCGATGGGCAATTTCGACGAACTGCCCGCCAGCTTGGCGTAAGCGATCACCGAACCCGTGAAGGTCACGGCACCGATCCAGATACCTAGCACAAGCTCGACCCTGAGGATCCCTATCTCGACGCTGGACTTCTTGGCGATCAACTGTCCGAAAGATGACAGACCGTCATAGATCTCCTTCGGCAGGCCGATGGCGGTGATGCCATCCTCGCCCACTGCGCCCAGAACCAGACCTTCGGCCTCGTAGATGCCGCCGACGAAGTTGATCATGATGTCGGCGTTAAAGCCGACGAAGACCGCTGCCAGCCCGACGAGGCTGTGCATGATCGCCACAAGCTCGGGCATCTGGGTCATCTCGACCTTGGTGGCCAGCTGATAGCCCACCGCCGCGCCGCCGGCGATCAGGATGATCGACAAAGCCCACAGGCCTGCCCCGGGCCCAATCAGAGTCGCCAGGACCGCGATGGCCATGCCGACGATCCCGTACCAAACCGCGCGCTTGGCGCTTTCCTGACCCGACAGACCGCCAAGGCTGAGGATGAAGAGGATACCCGCGACAACATAGGCCGCAATCGTGAATGCGTTTTCCATTGCGCTCGCCCCTTAAGACTTCTGGAACATGGCGAGCATGCGCCGTGTCACGAGAAAACCACCGAAAATATTGACGGCCGCCATGAAGATACCTGCAGCGGCGAGGATCGAGATCAGGACCGAGGTCGATCCGATCTGGATCAGCGCGCCTAGAATGATGATGGACGAGATCGCATTCGTCACCGCCATCAGCGGTGTATGCAGCGAATGCGCCACGTTCCAGATCACTTGAAAACCGACAAAGACTGAAAGCACAAACACGATGAAATGCTGCATGAAGCTCGCGGGCATGCCCGGGATCAACCCGACGCCAAGAACCAATGCGCCACCCACAGCCAACAAACCCACTTGCGTCTGCGTCTGCTTCTTGAACGCTGCTGCTTCCTGCGCTTTCTTTTCCTCCGGCGTCAACTCCTTAGGCGGTTCAGGCTTTTTGTCCTGCCGGGCAATCGCGTTCACTTTGGGCGGTGGGGGGGGATAGGTCACCTCTCCCGCATGAGCGACGGTTGCACCGCGGATGACGTCATCTTCCATGTCATGTACGATCTTGCCGTCTTTCTCCGGCGTCAGATCGGTCATCATGTGGCGAATATTGGTCGAGTAGAGAGAGCTGGACTGCGCTGCCATCCGACTTGGAAAATCGGTGTATCCAATGATTACGACGCCATTGTCGGTCACGACCCGCTGGTCCATGACAGTGAGTTCGCAGTTCCCGCCTTTCTCTGCCGCCAGATCGACAATAACCGAGCCCGGTTTCATCATCTCGACCATATCTTTGGTCCAAAGCACCGGCGCGGCTCTGTTGGGGATCAGCGCTGTCGTGATCACGATGTCGATATCGGGTGCCATTTCCCGGAATTTCTCCAGCTGCTTTTCCTGGAATTCCGGGCTGGAGGGCGACGCATAGCCCCCCGTGAGTGCACCATCCGTCTGCGTCTCTTCAAAGTCGAGGAACACAAACTCCGCGCCCATCGATTCGATCTGTTCGGCCACTTCCGGACGCACGTCGAAAGCATAGGTGATCGCACCGAGCGAGGTAGAGGTCCCGATCGCGGCCAATCCGGCCACACCAGCACCAACGACCAGAACTTTTGCGGGCGGGACCTTGCCCGCCGCAGTCACCTGACCAGTGAAAAAGCGGCCAAAATTGTTGCCTGCCTCGATCACAGCCCGATAGCCGGCGATATTAGCCATCGAGGACAGCGCATCCATTTTCTGCGCCCGGCTGATGCGCGGTACCATTTCCATCGCCACAATGGTCGCGCCTTTCTCGGCGGCCAGTTCCATGTGTTTTTCGTTTTCGCCTGGATTGAAGAACGAAATCAGGGTTTGCCCCTTGGTCAGGCGCTTGATCTCAGTGTCATTGGGCGGACGGACCTTGGCCACAATATCGCTGGCCTTCCAAAGCGCAGCGGTGGATTTGATAACCTCGACCCCCGCTTCTTTGTACGTCGCGTCCGAAAATCCGGCACCTAACCCAGCCCCTGCCTCAATAGCGCAGTCAAAACCCAGCTTCTGCAATTGAAGCGCCGAGTCAGGCGTCATCGCGACGCGGGCCTCGCCTTCGAATACCTCTTTCGGTGTTCCGATCTTCAAAACTTCACTCCCCCGTCTCTTTCCACGGCTTCACAATTATGTCGCTTCTACGGCCATTACGGTCACGATGTCAGGTCGACATCTCCGCATCGAGCATCAACTCAGGCGCGCCGTATGGCACATCCGAATGCAAATGGGAATGTAGTGGCGGAGACAGAAGGTCAAATCCATCGACGCGTGCGGGATTTGTAATCGGCAAATTCTGAACCAAACGCATCCTGACAGCGCGATTCTTCCGCGGCGATGAAACGGTTTCCGATCAGCCAGACGAAACACGGCACCAAAACAAGCGACAGCAACGCGTCCCAGCGCAGGATCAGACCCGACAGGATCAGCACATCGCCAAGATAGATCGGATTACGCGACCATGCGAAAACACCGCTGGTGACCAACGCGCTCGGCACCCTATGCGGCACCGGGGTGGTTTTCTGCTCTCTCATCTGCCAGATCGCGGCCAGGATCAGAACGATCCCGACTGTCACCAGGACGCCTCCCACAATCTCGGCCCAGCCCCCGAACCCAAGACCTAACCCGACAAACCGCGCCTGCGCCCAGACCACGGCCAAAGCCGCAGAAAGCCAGACAGGTGGCAAATCAATCCATTTCACCCAGTCTGGCATAGACACGCCACCCTTGCTTCATCTTGCTAAAAATACTCAAGTCCAGCACAGGCCACAAGAACGGGACATCAGACGTGCCAAACTCCGACCTTCGAGCCCTTGCCCCGCATGTGTGTCTCTTATGTTAGGTCGCGCGGATTTCAACGACTATTGCGGATCGCTGACGGCCAGCACGCATGTGGTGCAATGGGGCGGTGCCGACGTCTGGAAAGTGGGCGGTAAGGTATTTGCGATCGGTGGCTGGAAGGACGGCCGTGATGCCTACACGTTCAAGGTGACGCCTCTGGGCTTTGAGGTTTTGAGCGACGCGCCAGGTATCCGGCCCGCGCCCTATATGGCCTCCCGTGGCCTACTTTGGGTGCAAGTCTATGACTTTCCGGGCCTGTCCAAGGAGGAGCTAAAGGAGCATCTCCTCGCCTCCTACGACATGGTTCGGGCGAAGCTCACCCGAAAGAAAAGGTTGGAACTCGGTCTGTGACCTGGCTGCGTCAAGCCTGACGGCGCATGGGTTCGGGACGCCTGCCTGCACGCCAATCTGACGCGGCCCGTCCCAGCTCTTCGAAAAGCGCGCGACTGACCGGATCAGTCGTTGCGTTATACTCCGGATGCCATTGAACCGCTAAGGCAAAGCCGGGCACGTCCTTCACATAGAGCGCCTCTGGCGTGCCGTCCGGCGCATGTCCATCAATCACAACACCAGTACCGGGTGTCACAATCCCCTGACCATGCAGCGTGTTGGTCATGACCTCGCGCGCGCCCATCAATCGATGAAACACACCCCCCTCAACAAAGTGCACCGTATGCCGCAATGCGAATTTCTCTTCCAGAGTGCCATCAGGTGGCATCCTGTGATTGTCGCGGCCTGGGATATCACGGATTTCCGGATGCAACGTGCCACCAAGCGCCACGTTCATTTCCTGAAATCCCCGGCAAATCCCAAAGACGGGTTGACCACGCTCAAGACAGGCCCGGATCAGGGGCAAGGTGATCCGATCGCGGGGTCGATCAAAAGCTCCATGCGCTTCAGTGGGTGCATGACCATATTCTTCGGGATGCACATTCGGTCGCCCACCGGTCAACACGAACCCGTCGCAGGCCTCCAGCAAATCAGCTACAGACACGAAATCGGGGTCTGAAGGCACAATAAGCGGCAACGCATCCGCCACGGCCGCGACCGCTTGTGAATTCATCGTACCGCCAGCATGAACAGGGTAGCTCTCATCAATGAGATAACTGTTCCCGATTATGCCAATGACCGGACGCGACATGCGACAC
>JBCCNY010000316.1:0-4254 GCA_039025595.1 Pseudomonadota bacterium
CCTTGTCCAGCCAAAAACTCAATACCTCTTCGGGCGCTGTCATCACTCCACTCCTTCGTGTCAGCACACCTAACAAACGATACGGTCAAGCACGGCGCAAAAGACAGTAAAGAATTGCGACACCGGCAACAAACCGTGAACCCTATTTTGGGCCTCTGCGAGCGAGCCGCAAGAGAAACCGGAGACATTCAACCGTTTTGTTCGTCTTGTGCGGTTTCTATGGCGTACTCTTGCGCAATTGCAACGGCGGTCGGGGATGCGCCGGGCGCAACGATCGCATAGCTATCAGTATCATCGACAGAGGGCGCAGACCGCTGTGTCATCCGATAGGCCGCATAGATCACGATCAACGCGTTGAAGATACCCAGTACGGCGAAAAATCCCCAGGGGCCCACAACGCCCATGATCCAGCCCGTGATCAGCGGACCAAACACCGCGCCGAGCCCGTTGATGAAGACCAGGCCGCTGGCGGCGGCAGCCATATCATCGTGGTCCAGAAAGTCGTTCGTATAGGCAATCACAAGCGAATAAAGCGGGTTGGACATGCCGCCCACGATGAACGCGGAGATCGCCAGCATAACGAATGCATTGGTAAAGAGCATTCCGATACACGCCCCGCCTGCCCCGGTCGCTGCCGCGGCGAGGATCAGGATGCGCCGGTCCATCCGGTCGGAGAGCCATCCCAGCGGATATTGCACGACCAAAGCGCCAACAAAGAACATTGAAACCAAGGTTGAGATCTGTCCGAGGGTCAGGCCAGCTTGCGTGCCAAAAACCGGCGCCATACCAAACTGAACCGAGAAAATGACACCGAGCAGCAGCATCCCAATGCACCCCAGAGGAGACACCTGGTAAAGCCGTGTTAAGCCCATGGGCTTGGTGTTCTCCGAGGCGGGCGTCGGGGAGATCGACAAAAGGATCGGCGCGAAAGCCAGCGAGATCAGGATGGACGGGATGATGAAGAGTAAAAAGCCACCCGGATCCGCCGTCAGGACAAGGGCCTGAGCGGCGACAATCCCCAGCACCTGCACCATCATGTAAAGTGAGAGCGCCTTGCCACGGTTTTCGTTGGTGGCGGCATTGTTGAGCCAGCTTTCCGCAGTCACGTAAACTCCCGAAAAGCAAAAACCTACGAGCACGCGGGCGGCGCCCCAGACCCAGACATCGGTGAATGTGGGGTAAAGCAGCATGACCGCGGAGATCAGCGAAGCCAGTGCCGCAAAGACCCGCACATGCCCAACCCGGCGGATCATGTCGGGAGCCATTCGAGACCCAAAGAGAAAGCCTACGAAATACCCGCCCATGACCAGTGACATTTCCATGGTGGAAAAGCCCTCGATCTCGCCGCGCACGCCCAAAACCGTGCCCTGCATGCCGTTGCCGACCTGCAGGAGCATCATTCCCAAAAGCAGCGCCCAGGCGCTCGACAAAACCGAAATCATCCGGGCTCTCCAATGATCTGTGCACAACGTGCCAGTCGAGGCTATCTTCGTCTCGTTCAAACGCGACTCAGTTGCGTCGCGCTCAAGCTTCCCGTCGCAGCGATAGCATGTCGGGTCAATTCCTTGTTTTCACCGATTTCGCTTGTGCGACAGGATCATGGACCAGCGTCAGCGCAGACATGTCGCGTCACACAAACCCCAGCATATTATGCTCTCGGCCTTAACAACTTGCCCGCCTGAAGATCGGAGCAAACCGTGCGAAGGCGTGGTTTTCTCGCAAGGCTGGTGTTTTGGCATGTCGCCGTACTAATCAGGGTGGAGCCATGTGGCCATTGTCAGTCTACACAAGCAAATCCAAAACGATGCAAAGGCCATAGAGCTGAGCCATGACTGATAACCGAAATGTACTTTTTTCCTTCAGCATTTCGCACTTTTGCGAAAAAGCGAGGTGGGCTCTGGAGCTCGCAGGGATCGACTACACGGAAACGACGATGATCCCCGGAAAAAACGCACGTCTGGCAAAGCGTCTGAACCTCGCGCAACGCACACTTCCGATTTTCCGACTAGAGGACGGATCAGTGATCCAAGAGGCCGCACAGATTACGGATTTTGCGGCCGAACAAACTGAGCACACATTGTTACACGGGAGCTGCGACATCGAAAAGAGACTAGAACTGAACCTCGGCGGCCCGATTGCTTTTTTGTTTTATAGCGCGGTGATCGCGGACAATCCGCAGGATCTGCGAAGCGTCTTTCGGGACGGGCTAAGCATAGGGTCCAGCACTTTACTCTATGCCATTTGGCCGATGGTTCTGCGCGCAATGATCAGCGGCATGCAACTTGGGCCGAAGCAGGCAATAGAGAGCCAGAACAAGATACTTTCCGAGTTGGATTGGCTTGACCATCAATTCTCAGACGGTCGGAAATTTCTCGCCGGAGATGCCCCGGGACGCGAAGACCTGACGGCGGCCGCCCTTCTCGCCCTCCTGATTTTCCCGAAAGAGCATCCGACGTATCGCCGTTTCAAACTGCCAGACACTCTGGAGGACTTTCGCGCGAAGAACAGTGATCGTGCCTCCATCGTTATGATCAACCGCCTTTATCGAGACTATCGGTAGCTTGGGCACAGGACCACATTATCCATCCATGCCCGTCCAAGTGACCCCTCAAGGGACCAGAAGCGAGCTATCGCCATAGGAAAAGAAGCGGTATTCGCATCGCACAGCATGGTCGTAGATCTCGCGGATGCGCACCTGACCCATCAGCGCGGAAACAAGCATGATGAGGGTGGATTTGGGCAGGTGAAAATTCGTCATCAGCGCATCCGTGATGCGAAATTCGAAACCGGGATATATGAAGATATCGGTCTCGCCCCGCCAAGGCCGGATCTGCCCTCCACGCGCGGCGCTCTCGATCAGGCGCAGCGCGGTCGTGCCAACCGGGATGATCCGTCCGCCGGTCGATTTGGTGGCGGCTATCTCTTCGGCCGCAGTCTCGCTCACTTCGCCCCATTCGGCGTGCATTTTGTGGGTTGTAACATCGTCCACTTTGACGGGCAGAAACGTGCCGGCACCGACATGCAAGGTGACCTCAGAGAAAGCCACTCCCTGATCTGCCATCGAGTGCAACAAAGCCTGATCGAAATGCAGAGAGGCGGTGGGGGCTGCCACAGCGCCCGCATGTTTTGCAAAGACGGTTTGATAATCGTCGCGGTCCTGCGCATCCGCCTTGCGACGCGTCTCGATATAGGGCGGAAGCGGCATTGCCCCTGCTGCGTTCAGCGCCGCATCGAAATCCTCTCCGGTGAGGTTGAAACTCAAAACCGCCTGGCCTTCCCGCTTGGCTGCCACGATCGCGGAGAGATCGGTGTTGAAGCGGATCTCTTCTCCCTCACGCAGTTTTTTCAAAGGGCGCACGAGAGCCGACCAGTGGCCGTGATTGTCGGGCTCCAGCAAGGTCACATCGATCTTAGCCACACTGTCAGCCTGCCTGGAGATTTGACCTGAGATCTGACCTGAGATCTGACCTGAGAAGCGCCGGCGGAACCCGGTCAAACGGGCTGGAATGACTTTTGTATTGTTCAGGATCAGCCGGTCACCCGGCTTCAAAAACCGGCCCAGGTCAGACACGGTGGCATCCGTGATGTTGCCGCCTTCGGCCACCAGTAACCGCGCCGATGTGCGCGGCCGGGCGGGCCGCGTGGCGATCAGCGCCTCGGGGAGTTCAAAGTCGAAATCGTCAAGCTTCATCGGTCCCGGTTGGCCTGCGGTCGCGAACCGGCGGCCTCATTCTGGGATGCCTCGTCTTCCGCAGCATCGAGACCCAGAGTATCAGAACCCGACGCGTCACGCTGAGGCGGTTGGCGGCGAAAGAGGTCCCTGAACACGCCGGGTGTCAGCGCAGAAAGGGGATTGACACTTACAACCGGTGCGTCGGTCGGCCCGCGTAGTTTGTAGTTAAACCCGATCAACCCTTCACCCCGGCGCGAGAACAGACCTCCCACAGCATTCAACACATAGAGCGGAGAAATCACACCCTGCAAATCCATCTGTTTGGTCTTGGGATAGTAATAGCCGTCCATCGAAAGGCCGATCGCTGCGCCTGTTGCGCTCATGGAATAGAGGGTTAAGCGTTCGGGCGAGATCTGAAATCGTGCATCGACCTCTTCGAAATGGATGCCCTCGCCCCCCAGCTGTTCCAGAAGGCCCACAACCGTGACCGCATTGAGAAGCGCTGCCATAGTCGGCGCATCTTTCAAGCGCATGCCGCCGCGCGCGGTGAGCGTGCCTTCCCAAACGCCCTCTTGCGCGCC
>JBCCNY010000317.1:0-4196 GCA_039025595.1 Pseudomonadota bacterium
ATATCCTCGCCGCGACGCTTTTCGACGCGCTGTGCGAGGCTTAACCAAACGATGGCCAATACCGGGCCCCAAATTGCGGCGGCCCCGAACGCACTGCGCAGGTAGAACCAAGCGATGATCATCACTCCTGTCGCTCCTCCATTAGGTAAATCGCGCGTATCAATCAGCGCGAACACCACCCCACTCACAACCATCATCAGCAGGGCTGTAAGACCGATGCCGACGACAACGCGCGCGTGCGAGCGTGTGTCTCTGGGGCTTAACATATAGGGCAAAACCGCCGCTAAGAGCGCAAGGATCGCCAGCGGAAGCGCCGTGTTGCCAAAGCTGACCGTCGCCTCGGTCAAAAGATGCTTCCTTTCATCCCGCCGCTTTGGATCATTATGCCTCGCATCAGTGAATTCCTTATCGCCAATATGTGGTGTAAATCGGAGATTTTAAGCGTATATCTGGCCAAAACTGTGCAACACCACACGCGGGACGTCAAAGCGGCCCAGCCGGACGGGAGGACAGGCACTCTCATGGCCGCAGCGCGCCGAAACACTGCAACGTTCAATCTCATGATCGTTGGTCAATCTGGGCGGCTGCAATATGAGGCCGTGCTTTTTGCGGCCTCTCTGCGCGCGCGCTCACCGGGCTTCACAGGTCGTCTGCTGGTGGCAGAACCGCAACCCGGTCCGCTCTGGCGTGGCGATCCACGTATCGAAGAGGACCCGCGCGCATTACTGACACGTCTGGGCGCAGAGATCATACCTTTCGAAAGTCGCCATTTCGGCCGAACCTATCCCAATGGGAACAAAATCGAAGCCTTGCTGGCTTTGCCGGAGGGCGAGCCCTTCGTCTTCTTCGACACAGATACGCTTATCACTGGTGATCTCACACGAGTTCCCTTCGATTTCAATCGCCCCAGCGCGTCTTTGAAACGCGGTCCGACATGGCCGGAAATTGAACTCTATGGCCCTGGATACTCGGCGACCTGGAAAGCGCTCTATGACAAATTCGACCTCGAATTTGAAAGCTCTCTTGACAAGGCCTGGCCCAACGAATTCTGGCGCCGCTATCTGTATTTCAATGCCGGGTTTTTCTTCTTCAAATGCCCGAGGGTTTTTGGCCAGCACTTTCTTGAATATGCCCTGGCCATCCGGGATGACACCCCGCCGGAACTCGTTTGCCAGTCGCTCGATCCTTGGCTGGATCAGATCGCGCTCCCGCTTGTGATCCATGCTTTGGGAGGCGGGCGCGATACTGTGCCGGACGGGCTGATCGACGGAGCAATCTCTTGTCATTACCGCTTTTTTCCGTTGCTTTATGCGCAAGAGCGGGATGATGTCGTGGCGCTCCTAGAAGAAATTGCGGCCCCTAACCCCGTCAAGAAGGTGCTCAAATCCTACGATCCGATCAAATACATGGTCTATCATGGTCGCGGCGAAAAAGTGCGCGCTCTCTTTGACCGAGAGAACCTGCCCAGGCGCGAGGCCGCGATCCGAAACACGCTGCGGCGCGAGGGATTCTGGATGCGCTGATCTTAGACTAGCGCATGAAGGCGCGCCGCGCCTCTTGCGCGATGTGGTAGCGTTGTTCGAGATCCGCGATCAGCGCCATGGCAAGGCGTTTTTCTGTCTCAGTCTCGGCACCGCCATAGGCGGCCCGCGCGGCCAGAAGCGCTTTCTTTAACGTGAATTCCTCGGGCAGTGCGCCCGCCTCCGCCATGATCCGAAAGGCAACTTGCGTGGCCATATCGGTGAATGCTTCGCCGGATCTGTCCGGCAAGGTGCGCCCCTCGCCCTCCAGATCGCGCAGCTGGCCCTCCGCCAGGGCTTTGGCGATCTGGCGTTCCGTCAATTCCCGCAAGGCCCGTGACATGCCGACGAGGCTAACGTCTTTACTTGCAGAAATCACGCCCGGATCGGTTGCCCGGAGCCAGCCGGTTGCGAAAACTCCGGTTGTCCCGCCCGCGCCTTTGGCCTAGGCCAGAGGCTGGCTGCACATGGAGGTTTCTGATGCCCAAAGACGACCGTATCCACAGCTTCGGCTTTGACACCTTGCAAATTCATGCCGGTGCGCGGCCCGATCCGGCAACAGGTGCGCGACAAACCCCGATTTATCAGACGACCGCCTATGTCTTTCGCGATGCCGAACACGCGGCGGCGCTCTTCAATCTGCAGGAGGTGGGCTATATCTATTCGCGGCTGACCAATCCCACCGTAGCAGCGCTCCAAGAGCGTGTGGCTACGCTCGAGGGCGGCGTTGGCGCTGTCTGCTGCGCCTCGGGTCACGCAGCTCAGATTATGGCGCTCTTCCCGTTGATGGGACCTGGCAAAAATGTCGTGGTGTCGACGCGACTTTATGGTGGCACGGTCACGCAGTTCAGCCAGACGATCAAACGGTTTGGTTGGTCGGCCACCTTTGTCGATTTCGACGACCTCAAGGCGGTTGCGGCTGCAATTGACGACGACACGCGCGCGATTTTCTGTGAATCAATCGCTAATCCGGGTGGCTATATCACCGATCTCGACGCTGTGGCCAAGATTGCAGACAAGGCGGGCTTGCCGCTGATTGTCGACAATACATCCGCGACGCCCTATCTCTGCCGCCCGATCGAGCATGGCGCGACACTGGTGGTGCATTCTCTGACCAAGTATCTGACTGGGAACGGCACGGTAACTGGTGGTGTGGTTGTAGATTCCGGCACCTTCGACTGGTCCGCCTCAGACAAATTCCCGTCCCTTTCGGAACCAGAGCCCGCCTATCACGGGCTAAAATTTCACGAGACCTTCGGCAATCTGGCCTTCACGTTCCACGGCATCGCCATAGGGCTGCGCGATCTCGGCATGACGCTCAACCCACAGGCCGCCCATTACACTTTAATGGGCATCGAAACCCTAAGCCTGCGAATGCAGCGTCATGTTGAAAATGCCGAAGCGCTGGCGGACTGGCTTGAAAAGGATGACCGGATTGAGGCCGTGACCTATGCCGGTCTAAAATCCTCTCCCTACAACAAACGCGTCAAGAAAATCTGCCCGCGCGGGGCCGGCGCTCTTTTCACCGTGGCGCTCAAAAGCGGCTATGAGGGCTGCGTGAAACTCGTCGATAACCTCGAGATCTTTAGCCATGTGGCCAATCTGGGCGATACGCGGTCGTTGATCATCCATTCTGCCTCCACAACCCACCGCCAACTCACCCCCGAGCAACAGACAGCGGCAGGTGCCGCCCCCAATGTGGTGCGTTTGTCCATCGGCATTGAGGATGTGCGAGACCTGATCGCTGACCTGGATCAAGCCCTATCAAAGGCCGGGGCCTGAACAAAGAATTGGCGCGACTATGCCAGTGGTTGAAGTCCTGATCGTGTCTCGCTTCCCCTACAAACATGTCTGAGATAGACTGGTGAAATACATGGCACTTTTTGAACGACCACAAAATAATCGTTAATGCTGAGTGGTGAAGATGGCACCCGGTTCAGGCAACCGGCCCATCGCGGCTCGACGCGAAGGCAGATGAGCATGACAAAAAACGGGCGGCGCGCCTTATGAAACCGAACTTCGCACTCACCATGTCCTATGAGGGTATCGGATTGCTCCACCGTGCCGGTTTCGGCTGGGACTTGGTAGGCGACGTGCCGCTGGAAGCCAAAGATCTGGGCGGTGAACTGGCGAAACTT
Organism: Pseudomonadota bacterium; assembly: GCA_039025595.1. Taxonomy (GTDB): domain Bacteria; phylum Pseudomonadota; class Alphaproteobacteria; order Rhodobacterales; family Rhodobacteraceae; genus Roseovarius. Next base: position 3,659 of record JBCCNY010000317.1, read on the forward strand.
CGGAAACGGGCTTTGGAAATCGAATCAAATGGCGTGCAAACCAAACTGGTGCTGCCCAATCAACAGATCCGATTTCTGCAGTTTGAGGCAGAGGGCTTGAACGTTGGCGCGATCGGCGCCGCCGTGCAGCAACAGCTGAACGGGGCGACACCCTACGCCCTAGATGAGCTAGCCTATGACTGGTCGATCAGCGCGGGCCAAGTGTTCATCGCCGCAGTGGCACGCGAAACGCTCGTCGAAGCTGAGAGCTTTGCCACCAAGCATGGGTTTGAGCCGCTGTGCTTTGTAGCAGCGCCAGACCCGCAGGACTTTCTTGGGGAGCCGTGGTTCGGTCAGACCGACTTCGCCGATACTGTTTTGAGCACGGATACCGAGCTAGAGAGAGACACAGTCGCGATCCGGATCACTGGCGTGATCGAGGCGCGTCACGAGGAAGATGGTAAAGAGGAAGACGACCTTTCCATTTCCGTCCAAGCCCAGACCCGATCCGGAGAAAATGAGACTGAACGCGAGACCAACACCGCCAAAGAAAGTAAAA
>JBCCNY010000318.1:0-4134 GCA_039025595.1 Pseudomonadota bacterium
GATGCAGGAATATGGCGAGAGCCCGCTTCTGGCCGCCTATCGGGGTGCCGGGCAAGTGGCCTTCGCGGTTGTAGCCACAACGCTCGTGCTGATCGCGGTTTTTGTACCAGTGGCGTTTCTTCAGGGTGATGTCGGCAGGCTTTTCTCCGAATTTGCGCTGACAATTGCCGCTGCTGTCGGCATTTCCAGTTTTGTCGCACTGTCCCTGTCCCCCGCGATCGCCTCTAAACTGCTCAAACCGAGCTCCGATGCCAACGCCCTGATGCGCGCGCTTGATCGCGGTTTCGCCGGTTTGCGCTCGGGCTATTCTGTCTTGCTCAACGTGTTCTTGCGCGCCCCGGTTCTGGGCCTTCTGCTAATTTTGGCGGGTGGCGGGACAAGCTGGTGGCTTTTTGGCAAACTGCCGCAGGAATTTGCACCAGCCGAGGATCGCGGCGCCTTCGTCGTGATCGTGAACGGCCCGGAAGGGGCCAGCTATGACTACATGACCGAATATATGGACGAAATTGAACGCCGGATGATGCCTCTGGTCGAGGCGGGCGAGGTCCAGCGCTTGCTCGTGCGCACGCCACGCGCCTTCGGGCGGCCAGAGAATTTCAATAGCGGGCTTGTCATTGTCGTGCTCGACGATTGGGGCGCGCGGCGCAACGGCTTTGCCATCATGAACCAGGTCCGAGGCGATCTGGCCGATCTCCCGGGTGTGCGGGCCTTTCCTGTCATGCGTCAGGGCTTCGGCGGCGGCGGCCCGCAAAAACCTCTCCAATTGACTTTGGGCGGCGGCGACTGGGACCAGTTGAGCGCCTGGCGCCAGACACTCTTTGCCGCAATGCAGGACCGGGGAATGACCTATCCGGGTCTCGACTGGGACTACAAGGAAACCCAGCCGCAGGTCCGCGTCGAGGTCGATTATGATCGCGCCAACGCGCTTGGCGTTCGCGTGGCAGAGATTGGACGCACGCTGGAGACCATGTTGGGCTCTCGGCGCGTTACGACGTTCCTTCAAAATGGCGAGGAATACGATGTCATTCTCGAAGGCGAACGCTCCGATCAGCAAACACCGTTTGACCTCACCAGCATTTTTGTACGCTCGGACGACACCGATGCGCTGATCCCGCTGGCCAATGTGGTTCGCCTGACGGAAACCGGCGGCTCGCGGACATTGGCACGGTACAATCGCGTGCGTGCCATCACGATTGAGTCCAACCTCCCCGAGGGGGTTACGCTAGGCGACGCCCTGAACGATATCGAAACGGTCGCGCGCGAGGTACTGCCCGATGAGGTGATCATCGATTACAAGGGCCAGTCGCTTGACCTGCGTGAGACTGGCGGCTCGATCTTCTTTGTCTTTGCATTCGGCATTGGGGTTGTTTTCCTCGTGCTCGCCGCACAATTCGAAAGCCCGCGCCACGCCTTAGTCATCATGCTGTCGGTACCCATCGCCGTGGTGGGTGGGCTCGTTGCGCTTCAACTAACGGGTGTCAGTCTCAACCTCTACAGCCAGATTGGCCTGATCATGCTGGTGGGGCTTGCCGCGAAAAACGGCATCCTGATCGTAGAATTCGCCAATCAGCTTCGCGATCAGGGGATGGGGTTCGCCGACGCCATAAGAGAGGCCTCTTTGGCCCGGTTGCGCCCCATCCTGATGACCGGAATCACAACAATCTCAGGGGCCGTGCCGCTGGTTCTGGCCGCCGGACCGGGCTCCGAGACGCGTTATGTGATCGGTGTGGTCATTGTCGGGGGGGTCTTGACCTCTACGCTCGTAAGCCTTTTTACCGTACCCGCAGCCTACACACTTCTGGCCCGCGGCACTGGCTCTCCGGGTGAGGTCGCGCGGAAGCTGAAAGAAGAAGAACAAGAGAGCGTGCTGCAAGCTGCTGAGTAAACAGAGCTTGACGACGCCCGAAAACCAGAAGCAAGCAAGCCGACCCTGACGAGCCGGCGAAACGATAGCCCTCCAAGATCGATACCAGCGCGGCGATGCGTTTCAGTCATGCTCAGTAATGCACTGATAACGCGTCAATAGGGGCCTTGCGCGGCGGGGCAAATTTCGTCAGCGGTATGCCCTGAACGGCGGTTTTGTACTCTTCCATATTGGGTGTTCGACCCAGAATCGCAGAGAGGACAACAACCGGCGTGGACGCCAGAAGCGATTCGCCTTTCTTCTCGGCGGCATCCTCGACAACCCGACCCTTGAAGAGGCGTGTGGACGTAGCGAGCACCGTGTCGCCCTTCTCCGCCTTTTCCTGGTTGCCCATGCAGAGGTTACAACCCGGACGCTCCAGATAGAGGATGTTTTCATACTCCGTACGTGCGGAATTTTTCGGTTTATCGTCGTCGAACTCAAAGCCGGAATACTTTTGCAGGATCCCCCAGTCGCCCTCTTCCTTAAGCTCGTCGATAATGTTGTAGGTCGGCGCTGCCACCACCAGCGGCGCGTTGAATTCTATCGTCTCGCCCTCCTGCTCCATATTGCGGAGCATTTGCGCCACGATCTTCAGATCGCCCTTATGCACCATGCAGGAGCCCACAAAACCCAAATCCACCTGCTTCTCACCTTTGTAAAATGAGACCGGGCGGATCGTGTCATGGGTGTAGCGCTTTGAGACGTCGATGTTGTTAACATCCGGGTCCGCGATCATCGGCTCGACAATTTCGTCAAGATCTACAACCAGCTCCGAGGAATACTTCGCGTTCTCATCCGGCGTGAGCGCCGGCACCGCGCCGGAGCGGATTTCGTCGATGCGCTTGTCGGCGATCGCGATCAGCCCGTGCAACGTTCGGGCCTCATTTTCCATGCCCTTGTCGATCATGATCTGGATCCGGGATTTGGCGATCTCGAGCGACTCGATCAGCGTGTCATCGTTCGAGATACAGATCGCCGCCTTGGCCTTCATCTCCGCCGACCAATCCGTAAAGGTAAAGGCTTGGTCCGAAATAAGCGTGCCGATATGCACCTCAATCACACGGCCCTGAAAGACATTGTCGCCAAATTTCCGCAACATCTGCGCCTGAGTTGCATGAACAACGTCGCGGAAGTCCATGTGTTCTTTGAGATCCCCTTTAAATGTCACTTTTACGGATTCCGGGATCGGCATGGTCGCCTCTCCGGTTGCCAGCGCCAGCGCTACCGTGCCGGAATCCGCGCCAAAGGCCACTCCTTTGGACATCCGCGTATGGCTGTCACCGCCAATGATGACAGCGCGATCATCCACCGTGATGTCGTTGAGCACTTTGTGGATCACGTCGGTCATAGAGTGATAGACGCCCTTGGGATCGCGCGCGGTTATCAAGCCGAATTTGCTCATGAAGCTCATGAGTTTTGGGATGTTCTCCTGCGCCTTGATATCCCAGACAGAGGCCGTGTGGCAGCCGGATTGATAGGCGCCATCCACCGTGGGCGAAATCACCGTCGCGGCCATCGCCTCCAGCTCTTGCGATGTCATCAGCCCTGTCGTGTCCTGTGAGCCCACGATATTGACCTTGACCCGCACGTCGGAGCCGGCATGAAGCACAGCACCCTTGGTCACGCCCACCGCGTTTCTGTTGAAGATCTTTTCAACAGCGGTCAGGCCCTGCCCTTCATGAGAGATCTCCTTGGACGGCGCAAAGACGACGGGTGCCTCTACACCCAGCGTTTCCGCGGCGAAGGTCTGAAGTTTTTTACCGAAAACGATCGCATAGGATCCGCCGGCCTTGATGAACTCGATCTTTTGCGGCGTGAAGGAGGCAGAGATATCAACCAGTTCTTCTTTGCCGTCTTCGCTGTAGAGCTTTTTATCCTTCGTATTGATCCGCAAAACGGTTCCGGTTTCCACGGAATAGCGTTGTTCGAGGATCGGATCGTTGTTGTTGCCCATGATAGGATTGCCATCCTCATCGAGCTTTTTGACCCAGTTTTTTAGGTCAACGCCGATGCCACCGGTGACACCGACCGTCGTCAGGAAGATGGGCGAGATACCGTTCGTGCCCCCGACAACGGGCGCAATATTGACGAAAGGCACGTATGGACTGGCCTGTTGCCCGGTCCAGAGCGCCACGTTGTTGACACCCGACATCCGAGAGGAGCCCACACCCATCGTGCCTTTTTCCGCCACGAGCATCACGCGCTTGCCGGGATGTTTGGCCTGCAGA
>JBCCNY010000319.1:0-4124 GCA_039025595.1 Pseudomonadota bacterium
CAATCCGGCAATCCCGAAACGCGCCATCAGATCACCAAAGGGTACGAATTCACCAAAAGGCACAAGGTGATGCTTGTCATAAAGGTCTGTCACCTCGCCTTGCGAGCCCGTCACAACGAGCGAGTTGAATATCCGCTGTCCCTCATAGCGTCTCAAACCAAGAACGACTGGCACTTGTCCCGCAACGCTTGCGATGCGCATCAAGGCAGGTTCTGCGTCTTCGAGCAGAAACGGGACCGCCGTTTCGGGCCAGACGACCACGTCCGGCTGCGCGGCTTGAGGCTCCGCGGCGGTAAATTCGATCTGACGATTGTAGAAGACCCACATTTTTTCGGGGTCCCATTTCTCGTCCTGCGGCGCATTGGGTTGCACCAGGCGGACGACAGGCGCGTCAGGCCCGGGTGTATTGTCAGGCATGAGAAAAGAAGCGCTCGTATAGGCGAGGGCCAGGAGCGCCAAAACGAGAACCGATGCAAAAGCTGGCATAAGACGATCTCGCGCCACCAGATGCCAGAGCGCGATGGCGGCACTCCAGGCCATCAACACCAATAGAAGAGCACCACCCCAACTCGCCCAATAGAGCAGTGATGTCTCAATCAGAACATGTCCCACCTGAGCCCAGGCAAATCCGGTGAACAGGATCGCCCGCAATGTCTCACCCAACACAGCCGTCCCCAAAAAGGTCGCCGAACCACCGCCAAGGCGGTGCGCCAACCCGAAGGCGAGCGCCCAGTACCAAGCCAAATAAAAACTCAGCAGCACCACAGCGAAAGGCGCCATCCAACCATGGCGCACCGGATCGACAAGAAAAGGTTCAATGATCCAGCTCAAAGCGACGACAAAATAGCCCGTGCCTGCAACGCAACCCAGCAAAGCCGCATCACGAGCACGCGACGCTTGCCTGTACACCCCATAAATCAGAGCCAGCGCTATAAGGCTGAGTGGCCACGCCCCCCAAGGCGCATGACCGAGAGCGGCCAGCCCTCCCAATACGGCCAAAGCCGAGAACCTTTGCCAGGCTCGCGCTGTGTGCCAACGCTTGGCGAAGGCCTGTGCGGCGGTCATTCCCCGGCAATATCCGTATGTCCGGGCGCGCGCACCCTGAGCCTTTTGATCCGCCGAGGATCGGAATCGAGCACCTGAATCTCCGCGCCGCTGGGATGTTCCACCAGTTCACCTCGCGCGGGCACGCGCCCAAGAAGCATAAAGACCAGACCGCCCAATGTATCGATCTCTTCCTCATCGACATTGTCGACCTCAGTCAGCGAAAAGCCGAGCGCCTGCTCAAATTCAGTCAGCGGCGTCTTGGCCTGGGCAATGAAGCAGCCCGGTTTTTCTTCTGTCCAGAAATGTCCCTCGTCGACATCGTGTTCATCGGCAATTTCGCCAACGACCTGTTCGATCAGGTCCTCAATCGTGGCCAGCCCGTCCACCCCGCCATATTCATCGATCACAAGCGCCATATGCGACCGCTCTGCCTGAAACTTTTGCAGCAGCACGCCGATGGGCATGGACGGCGGCACAAACATCAGCGGCCGCAACATTTTCTTCAGCGAGAATCGTCCACCGCCCCCGTTAAAGCCGTGTTTGAGAGCAAAATCCTTGAGGTGAATGAAACCTGCGGGCGAATCAATTGTGCCGTCATAGACCGGCAGACGCGTGAGCCCGCTGTCACGAAAGGTCTTTACCAGATCGTCCTTGGTAATGTTCAACGGCACGGATACAATATCGGCCTTCGGGATAGAGACATCCTCTACCGATAGCTCACTGAGATTTCCGAGCCCCGGCGCCGTCTTGGGGTCTGGCGGGAGTGGCGGGTCCTGCGCGTCCGTCTCGGTGTCGCCCGGTTGAAGCGCGCTCACAAGACGGCCCCAAAGACCGCTGCTATGTCCGTTGCGTTGCGATTTTAGTTGAACGTCGGTGTCGTGTTCGTGGGGAAGCGCGCCTTGCGCTGCCCTAGAGGAATCGTCGATGCTGTCGCCCATTGGTCCTTTCCGATCGTGGCGTGCCGCCCGGGTCTCAATCCAGAGATCTAATATGGGTCAGGAATACCCATTTTGCCAAGTATCTTGATTTCAATTTTTTCCATCAGTGCCGCATCTTTGTCATCCACATGGTCATATCCGAGTAAATGTAACATTCCATGAAGCAAAAGATGCGCAGCGTGATCGCGGGCCTTCTTGCGTTGCGCACATGCCTCACGCGTGGAGGTCTGGAAGGCGATCGCGATGTCGCCCAGTTCTACCTCTGATTCTCGATCGGGTCGCCGCGGCGCGCGCCCTGGTGTATCCGCCGCACGCGCAACGCCCGGCCAGCTCAGCACATTCGTTGGCTGAGGCCTGCCGCGAAAATCCGCATTAAGCTGAGCGATCTTGTGATCGTCACAACCCAGAACCGTCACCTCGAACAGGTCGGGATCGAGCGTCATCTCCGACATGAACGCCTCAAAGACGCGCACGCTTAGCCCGGGCAGATCGAGCGATATCCACCGCTCCTCTTCAATGATTGTCTCCACCGGCACCGGCGCGTCCCGCTCTGATCAACCCATCTCGTCGGCATCGTAAGCTTCGATGATCGCTGCCACCAGCGGATGACGCACCACGTCTTTGGATGTGAAATAATTGAACGAAATCTTAGGGATATGCCTCAGCAACCTCTCAGCATCATGCAGGCCGCTGGTCACCCCGCGTGGCAGATCGATCTGGCTGCGATCGCCTGTGATCACCATTCGGCTGCCTTCGCCAAGTCGGGTCAGGAACATTTTCATCTGCATGGAGGTTGCATTCTGCGCCTCGTCCAGCACCACAAAAGCGTTGGCCAGCGTGCGTCCGCGCATAAAGGCTAACGGCGCGATTTCAATTCGCTTTTCCTCAATCAGCTTGCCCACCTGTTTGGCTGGCAGAAAATCGTTCAGCGCATCATAAAGCGGCTGCATGTAAGGGTCGACCTTGTCCTTCATGTCGCCTGGCAGATAGCCCAGCTTCTCGCCCGCCTCCACCGCGGGTCGGCTGAGAATAATCCGGTCCACATGGCCTTCAATGAACATCGAGACGCCAACCGCCACAGCAAGATAGGTCTTGCCGGTCCCCGCAGGTCCGATTCCGAAAGCAAGTTCGTTGGCAAAAAGCGAGGCGACATAGGCTTTCTGCGCATCCGTGCGCGGTTCAACCGGCTTTTTGCGGGTCTTGATCTCGATTCGGCCGCCCTTGAACATTTCGAGCTGATCACCTGGGGCTTCGGTGTTCTCCGCAACCCCCATGCGCAACTCCCGGTCGATATCTCCGCGATCCAATCCGCGGCCCTGTTCGAGCCTATGATAGAGAGCAGAGAGAACTTGACCAGCATGCTCCGCCGCTTCAGTCTCGCCAATAATCGCTAATTCATTTCCCCGGCGCAGGATCTGCACGCCAAGTGCCTGTTCGATCTCAGCCAGATTGCGATCATATTCGCCGCATAGATCGATGAGCAGAAAGTTGTCAGGAAAAGTGACCGCCTTTTCATGGAGGTCAGAAGTGTTTGGCGGCGCCGGCGACACGTCAGGGATCAAGCAAAAGTCCTCATATCAGAATTCATAGCCCACAATTCCACGCTGCCAAGCCCACGACATCAGCGCAAGGCCGGATTGACGCAACGTCTGACTATCACAGGCGATTGCTTCATGTCGGCTGACCACCGAACCGGCGGCCTGGCGCGGATGGCGGGTTTCGTCTTGCCTGAAATGTCCTCGGCGGAGGCTCAGAGCTCACGCAGGCGCGCAAACAAGCTCTCCCGCAAGCGAATTGGATCCGCTGTCGACAATCTGGACCCGAACGAGATCGCCGACTTTCAGATCGGCGTCTCGGATATGAACAGCATGCAGGAATTCTGATTTGCCGACCATTTGGCCCTTCAAACGCCCTTGACGCTCAATCAGGACGCTGACCTCGCGTCCAACCATTGCATCTTGAACAGCACGCTGCTGGCGGGTGATCAGCGCCTGCAGCCGCTGCAGCCTTTCGGATTTCACGTCTTCGGGCAGTTGCGCGCGCTCGGCAGCCGGTGTGCCGGGACGGGTGGAGTATTTGAACGAATAGGCATAGCCGTAGCCCACTGCCTCCACCAGATCCATTGTGGCTCGAAAATCG
>JBCCNY010000320.1:0-4091 GCA_039025595.1 Pseudomonadota bacterium
CGCGATTGACGAAGGTCTGCGCGCTCACATGAACAAGGTCTATGGCACCATGTCCGTGGGCATGCTGTTGACCTTCCTTGCCGCATGGGCTGTCGGCAATAACGCGGCGATGATGAACGTGCTGTTCACGGGGTTCACCCGCTACATCGTCATGTTTGCACCTCTCATCATGGTTTTTGCCTTTGGCGCCGTGATTGGCCGGCTATCCGCCGCCGGTGCGCAACTCTTCTTTTACGCGTTCTCAGCGCTGATGGGTGTGTCGATCAGCTACATCTTCGTGGTCTTCACGGATATGTCGATCGCACAGATCTTCCTGATAACGGCGATCGCCTTTGCGGGTCTGTCGCTCTGGGGCTACACGACCAAAAAGGACATCTCCGGCTGGGGTAGCTTTCTGATCATGGGTCTTATCGGCATCATCGTGGCCTCGATCGTCAATCTTTTCCTGGGGTCGCCCGCGATCATGTTTGCGGTGTCCTCACTCGGTGTGCTGATTTTCGCAGGTCTCACGGCCTATGATACACAGCGGATCAAGAACGAGTATGTCCAGTTCGCGATGGCGGGCGACAGCGAGTGGCTCGGCAAAGCGGCGATTATGGGCGCGCTGAGCCTCTACCTGAATTTCATCAACATGTTCATGATGCTGCTCAGCTTGTTCGGCAACCGCGAGTAATCTAGCTTACTAGCTTTACAATTGGTGGGCCGGTCAACCTGACCGGCCCGTTTTTTTATGCGCCGCGGACCACCGTTCTTTCTGCCGTTCTTTCAATACGAGAGGCGAGGTATTCCATCTGAACGGATTGATTTTTGGTTTCGCCGATCACTTCCGAATGCAGACATCCGGCCAGCTCATAGGCACACGTTCCCAGCGCATGCGAGGTATCGCGCAGATAGGTCAAGAAAGAACCCTGCCCCTGATCGGCGTGATAGCTCACCATGGTGGCACCGCGCGACACGAAAAAAGTGTAGTAGAGCCGTCACAGCGTATCAAGGTTCGACGCGCATGCGCATCTTTCGGCAAACTCATTGAGAGAGGTGTCTTAGTTCGCAAATGCATACCCATGACAGATCTATCATCAGGCACAGGCTTTCTCCGAATAACGAACAACCGCTTCAAATCACTATCGTTGTACGAGACGATACTTGCTTGTTCGCAAACCGTGAAACAAGGGTCGCTGCGACATCAGGACACCGATGGCAAGGACCAGCCTGTAACGAAAGGCCCTCTTCCGTGAGTGGCAGGTTCCCGTGTCGCAGCGTCCCCTCGCGCGCGTTAATCCGAGCCGCTTATCGACGTCTCGATAAGACACGCCAAGCGCTGACTTTCTGCCGCAATACAAATGATCTCACCTACAAGTTTGGCCTCAACTGTACCCGCCAACGCGTAAGCGCATTTCTCCAGCATAACAGAGACGTTGCGCAGCTGCTGGGGTACATCAGCGGGATCGAGAGGTTTTTGTTTAGCGGATGACAAATGTGGTCCGGGTGATGAAAATCAGTGCTGTTGCCTAGCACGCGCGTCAAAGGATGTACCGTCACGCAGTTACGCCACAGGGCGTGTCAGGCATGCTCACCCCGCACCAAGCCTGAGCCAACGCCACGGATCGACGCGGTAATTCGATCGTTCACTCCTAGCTTTTCAAAGATCCGCCGCGCCAGCGTATCAACGGTATGATGGGAAATCCCCAGGATTTCCGCGATAACCGCATTGCTCTTTCCGCGTGCCATCCAGTGAAGCACCTCGCGTTCGCGCGGAGTAAGGTCCTTTTCCCGCGCACGGTCCTGCGCTGTCATCTCGCAATAGCGCAGATGCGCGATCTGCGCCGCGCATCGCAGCTTGAACACCTGCTCTTGCGCGAGGTCCGGCCTTACATGACCAAAGCCGAGCCCGACATAGGCATTGCGCATCGCAGGTCCTGTGACTGCAAAGGCGAGACCGTCACCCAGATCCGCCTCCTCCAATTGTTGCAAGAACGCGCGCTCTGCCTCTCCCAGTCGTTTCAGGTTGGACGCCTCAGACCAAAAGAATGGTGCTGCCATCTGCGCGGCAAGATCAGGGATTGGATCCACATCGACGAGCTGTGCCCCAATATAATGACAGACCCAATCCTCGGGGAAACCTTCTGCTGTCACCTGTTCTCCGTGCAACAAGGGGCCTCTGCCCTGATCGGCATGATAGCTAATCATCGTCACACCGCGGTCGGAAAAGTAATTGCAGGTGGTGCGCCAAAGGTCCGCGAGCGTAGGGACCGTGGCGCAGCCACGCGCAAATTCGTCGATCGATCCCAGCCTCTCTGCCATGAATCGGTCCCCCAAACGCTTTTATAATCGATACTCGCGAAACCCGGTTGAGGTCCATAGATCTCGACTGCTGCGCGGAAGCGAAATCGTCCATAGCTCGAACCAAGCTGGCACGACTGACAAAGAAATGATCATTCAAACAAAGCGATGTGCTTGACCACCGCTTCTGGCCTCGGTTTCGTGGCTCAAGCGCGTCGAAAACAAGAGCGCTTCGTATATTCGGGCTGCGCCGGACCAGCGTATGGACTAGGGTGCGCAAGGGTAAAAGGGGCCGCGCTTATGACCGTCGACCACGCAATCATCAACCGAAACCACTGGAACGCTCAGGCGAAGGATTGGGTCGCTGCGGGTGAAGAAGCCTGGGCCTCTGAAACACCATTTTGGGGTATCTGGGAGCTTCCCGAGGACGAGCTCAACCTGTTGCCCGACGATATGACGGGCCAAAGGGCGATCGAACTGGGCTGCGGCACCGGCTACGTTTCGGCCTGGATGACGCGACGCGGCGCCACCGTGACCGGCATCGACATCTCGGCAGAGCAACTGGCCACGGCCCGCCGCCTCGCCGAGACCTACGACCTGCCGATCACATTGATGGAAGGCAATGCCGAGGCCACAGGTCTGCCCGATAGCCACTTCGATTTCGCGATCTCGGAATATGGGGCAGCGATCTGGTGCGATCCGCGCATCTGGCTCGCTGAGGCGTACCGTCTGCTGCGTCCCTGTGGTCACTTGGTGTTTTTGGGCAACCACCCTTTCGTGACACTGACCACGCCCGACGACGGAGACCTATGTGAACACGTGCTGCATCGACCCTATCGCGACATGTATCGCGAAGACTGGAGAGACGTGCCGATCGATCCAGGCGGCATTGAATTCAATCTTACCCATTCCGGTTGGATGCAGCTCTTTTCCGAAACCGGTTTTAGTGTGACACGCTACCAAGAGCTTTTTGCACCAGAAGGCGCAACAGACACGTTTCATGGCATTCCGGCAGAATGGGCGCGTGATTATCCATCAGAACAGGTCTGGCATTTGCAAAAAACAAACTGACGCCCGCAGAGCAAACAACCGGGTTCGGATGCGCTCTAGACCCCACCAACCTGGGTGTGGCGCGGCTCGGCCACCTTCGCCTTTTCAAGCACAGCGATGGAATCATAGAGATGTAGTGCGGCCAGCGAGCCTGCGGTTGCCCCGATCTGCTGTCCCTCGAAATGGTACCAATGGTGCATGTCGTCATACATCTGACGCAGGTCATCGATAAAGGAGCCTCGGGTCTGGTAGCCGCCTTCGTGGTCCGTCCAGTAAGTGGCGTGCAGATCTTCGATCATGTAGATGCCGTTGTCTTCCAGCATCGGAAAGACGGTCTCGAGCGAGGCCCGGATATGGCGTGACACATGGCTGCCATCGTCGAGCACAAGATCGACGCCCCCCATCTCATCCACAACCCGTCGCAGAAAGGCGCGGTCGTCTTGTGACCCGATCCTGACCTGTCCATGAACACCGTTATGCGCTGCGCAAGTCGGGTCAATATCTACACCGAAAATCACGGCCTCGTCACCGAAGTAGCGACGCCACATCGCCAATGAGCCGCCTTTGGAGACGCCAATTTCCAGGAACCGAACGGGTTTGTTGCGCCAAGACGCAAAGTATCGTTCGTAGATCGGCAGATAGTGGTGCCATTTATGAACAATCGGCCCTTGATGAGACCAGAATATCCCTTCAAGCCCTGATCTCTCTTGTGCGCCTTGTGGTACGTTGGGGGAAAAGTATTTTGCAATCTTTTCCATGGA
>JBCCNY010000321.1:0-4083 GCA_039025595.1 Pseudomonadota bacterium
AACGGCAGACTGGATCATTGATATCGGACCTGAGGGCGGCGACGGCGGGGGCGAGATCGTCGCCGTGGGCACGCCCGAGGACGTGGCGCAGGTCGAACGCAGCCATACCGGGCGCTACCTCAAGGACATGCTGAGCGCTCGAAAAGTGGCGGCGGAATAGACGCTAAGTCTGCGTGCGCCCAGCCTGCCGGCGTCATGTCTTTGTGGACCCGCGCGCCTCGAAGCGCGGCAACAGTGCCGAAAAGTCCTGACCGCGTCCGTCTTCGTTTTCGACAAAAACGCGGTAAACCTCTTGGGCAGCCTGTCCGAGCGGCGTGTCGGCCTGCGCGGTTTTGGCGGCCTGACGGGCCAGCGTGAGATCCTTGAGCATCAGCTCTGCAGCAAAACCCGGTTTGTACTCGTTATCGGCGGGGCTCTGCGGGCCGATGCCCGGGGCAGGGCAATAGGTGTTCATCGACCAGGAGGAACCAGAGGAGGCTGAGACTACGTCAAACATCTTTTGACGGTCGAGCCCCAGCTTATCGGCAAGGGCGAACGCCTCGCAAGTCACGATCATCGTCGCGCCAAGGATCATATTATTGCAGATCTTGGCCGCCTGCCCGTTGCCGGAGGGACCGCATAGAACAGCCTTTTGGCCCATGACTTCAAAGAGCGGAGCGCAGGTGGCAAACGCATCATCCGCTCCGCCGACCATGAAAGTGAGCGTGCCTGCTTCAGCCCCGCCAATGCCGCCCGATACCGGCGCGTCGAGCGCGTGCAACCCGGCCATCCCAGCCTGATCCGCGACCGCGCGGGCGCTTTCGACATCTACCGTCGAACAGTCCAGCAAAATGGCTCCCGAGGGCATGGCGGGGATCACCTCTGCCGCCACCTGTCTTAGGATCGCGCCATCCGGCAGCATGGTGATCACCACATCTCTCTCAACGGTTGCTTCAGACGCAGACCCCATCGCTTCGACGCCTTCGGGGATTGCATTGGCGATGTCGAAGCCCGCCACATCGTGGCCCGCCAAGACGAGGTTCCGCGCCATTGGCGCGCCCATATTGCCCAGCCCGATAAAGCCGATGTTCATGTCGTCTCCTCCTGCGTCTCAAAGCGCAGTTTATCCCGTCCCAGCGGCATCAGCATCTGTGTCACAGCCGGCATCGGAGGCGCCTCCAGTGTATGTTGCCAGGCGGGTGCACGGTCTTTGTCGATCACCGCGGCGCGCACGCCCTCGAGGAAATCGCCCTGTTCCATAGCGCGATATGTGAACCGGTATTCAAGCTCTAATGCGTCCCGGATGGTGGTGCGCCCTCCGCGCAGGCGGTGGATCATCTCGATGGTGCAGGCCATCGCAAGCGGAGAATTCCGCGCCATGCGGGCGCGAGTGTCAGCGTTGAAGGCCGATGGCGCATAATCCATGGCGTTCAGGATCGCGCGCAGATCCGCACCACCAAACACGGCGTCAATCTCCGACTGGCGCGCGCTCAACGTCCCCTCCGGCGGGGGCGCTGCCATCTGCTCTATCACCTTGGTCGAGCCGCTTTGCTCGAGCTCGGAGATCAGATCAGGCCACGCGACTTGCGGGATAAAAGTATCGGCAAAGCCCGCATAGATCGCGTCGTCCGGCCCCATGCGAGTTGCGGTCGTGCCCAGAAACTCGCCAAGTCGCCCCGGCGCGCGCGCCAGCAGCAATGAGCCGCCGACATCCGGTACCAGCCCGATCCCGCATTCCGGCATCGAAATCTGGCTGGTTTCGCAAACGATCCTTTGGGAGCCATGACAGGATAGGCCGACACCCCCACCTAGTGTGTAGCCCTGCATCAGAGCGACAAAGGGCTTGGGATACTCCGCAATCCGGGCATTCAGCCGGTATTCATCGGTCCAGAATTGGCGACCATAGACATAGTTTTCCGCGCGACCGGTCTCGTAGAGTTCATGCAGATCACCGCCCGCACAAAACGCCTTGTCTCCTTCGGCGTCGATGACAACCAAGCGGACCTGATCATTCTCGGCCCAGTCATCGAGGGTGGCCATGATCGCGTGGCACATCTCGTGGGTCAACGCATTTAGCGCTTCGGGTCGCGTTAGCGTCAGGCGGCCTGCCTGTCCTACGATCCGGATGTTGATATCTGCCATGCCTTCCCCCTCGACCCGCAAGCGATGTTTCAGCATGCCGCGATGCGCTTGCAGCGCGATCAGCTTGTGTCATTTTTGGAGAGCGGTGCAACAGAAGACATCACACGGAAGGGATCAACCAGATCAGATCAAACAGCCCCTGATGCGTCAGAGCAGCAAAACCTTGGTGCCAACCTCTGCCTTGGCAAAGAGAGCCTGGATATGTTCGTTGTATAGCCCGATACATCCCGATGACGATCTGCGACCGATTTTGCGTGTGTCATGGGTGCCGTGGATCAGGTAGGCGGGCCAACTCAGATAGAGGGCATGCGTGCCCAGCGGATTGTCCGGTCCTGCTGGCATGAATTCGGGTAAAGAGGGGTCTCGCCTGCGCATATTGGCGGTCGGCGTCCATGTCGGCCCCACTTTTTTACGCACAATTTCGGTATAGCCACGCCGGGTCAGCTCATCCGTCATCGGGACAGAAGACGGATAAAGGGAATAGACGCCGTCCGGCCCCCAATAATGCAAAGCCCGACTGTCGATGTCGCATACGATCCGGCCGTTACCGAGTGTTTCGAAATACTCATCCCATTGCCTTGTCTTGAAGGACGAGGCATTTCGCGTCGTGGTTTCAGCGTGCACCAAAGCAGGGCTCGACAAAGCAGCCACGGCGCTCAACAGGGCGGTCCGACGGGATAATGTATGTTTCGGCATGGTCGGTCTCTTTTGCTTATTCTTCTCCTTACTTGCACGAACCAGATTTTTTTTTAAGAGATGATCTTTGTACCCGATCGCTGAGTCACGCGAGTGTGATCATTTGCCAGCGTTTTGGCTCGCGTTAACTCTGGATTTCTGGTTTCCGGCGGGTCTGATCCGGGCTTTCGAGCTTCATGACTTCGCGGCGTACACCGTCGCACAGAGCTTGCGCAAAGCGGTTCAAGCGGTCCAGACGCCGATCATCGGCGTGGCGCACGAGGTAAAAACTGCGGGTCAGTTCAGTCGTCTCGGGCAAGATACGTGTCAAATCCGGCACGGCACGTCGCGCGAAATCATGGACGATGCCAACGCCGCCGCCTTGTCTGATCCAATTCATCTGCACCGCGACGGAGTTTGACCCGAGAGTCACGCGCTTGACGCCGGTTTCGCTCAGATAGTCGAGTTCGGTGTCATAGATCATATCGGGGATATAGCCGATCATACGGTGCCCGCGTAGGTCCTCTAGCGTCTTTATAGGCGGGTGGCGCTCGAGATAGTTCCGCATGGCACACAGATAGAGCTTGTAATCGGTTATCTTTTGTACCGTCAGCCGACCGGTTTGGGGCGGGCTGACTGCGATCACCATGTCGGCCTCTCGTTTGGTCAGGCTGAACACCCGGGGCTGTGCGATAATCTGAAGGTCCAGCTCTGGATTGCTCTCGGCAATCGCAGTGCAAATCTGCGGCAGCAGGAAATTCGCGACACCGTCCGGTGCACCAATTCGTATTGTGCCGCTCAGCCCCGAGGTTTGCCCGGTCATCGCATCAGCCGCCTCTTGCAAGGCGGTCTCGGCCCGAGCGACGTGGCCCAGCAAGCGCTGACCCATATCCGTGAGCGTGTATCCGGTGGGGGATTTTGCGAAGAGCGGCATGCCGTAGACCTGTTCGAGCCGGGCGATGCGACGGCTCACTGTCGCGGGGTCAATTTTCAAGCTGCGTCCGGCGCGCGACAGGCTTTCGGTGCGCGCAACCGCCAAGAAGATGCGCAAATCATCCCATTGGGGGCCCATAGAAAAAGATCCTATTTAGCCTTGCATTTATGCAATCTACTTTTGAGAAATTAGCGGTTTTCCCGACAAATTTGCAAGATTAAGCTCGGGTGAGAATTGCAGGAGGCGAAAATGAAAGAACTTACTCATTACATTGGGGGCGAGCGGGTCGCCGGGCAGTCCGGTCGGTTCTCAGAAGTCTTTAATCCTGCCACGGGTGAGGTTCAGTCGCGCTG
>JBCCNY010000322.1:0-4081 GCA_039025595.1 Pseudomonadota bacterium
CCGATCAACGGCTCCGTATCACGGCTTACTTCGGTTGCAGGAGTGCCGGTAAATCTACAGGCCGGGCTTGGCTACTGGCTCGAAACGCCATCCGCTGGCGCGGAAGGATTTCGCTTTCGTCTTCAGGCGCAGTTCGTTCTGCAGCGCGGTCGCTGATTGGATAACACAAGCATTAGCTCATAAAATGAAAGCGCACACCATGACGTCACGACGTTCTGTACTGAAAGGGCTTCCAGCCTTGGGAGCCACCGTTGCCCTGACACCATCGGCTCTGCTGAACGCCAAGTCTGCACTGGCGCAAACCGCAATAGGCGCCTCGCACGCGTCTGACTCGGTCTACATGGGCGCTCCGGCAGACCTGGTGACCGCGCCGAATGGGGCCATCACCAATGCCAAGGTTCTCGAAGCGTTTCCGGAAATTGCCTACATGGCACCGGCTATTGACAAAGTTGCCGACGGTGTGCGGTGCGTCGGTGGATACTCTGTCGGCAACTGTATCGTGATCGAGGCTGATGACGGGCTGATCGTGTACGACACCGGTGACAACGAGGAAGAAGGCGAGCACTTTCGCGAGATCATCCGCGACAACATCAGCGAAAAACCCATCAAAGCCATTATGTACAGCCACTCGCATTACGCCCTTGGTGCAGGTGCGATGGTGGATGACCCAAATGATGTCATGGTGATCGGTCACCCCAACGTCAACGCGCAGGTCGAGGCCAATATCCAGGGCGGCGGGGCTCCATCCGTCTATGGCGAGATCGGACCAATCCTGACGGGACGGACCGTGGTGCAAATGAACAACTTGATGCCAGAACAAGGACCGGATGCCCGATTGGGCGGCGTCATCCCGTTTGGGAAACCCATTGCACATCTGCCCACCACGGTAACGCCGGACCATAGGGAGGCGATGGATGTGCTTGGTATCGAAATGCAATTTCTGACCGAGTTCATCTCGGATGATGACAACCTGACCGTCTGGATCCCTGAAAAAGGCGTCGTGCTAAATAACTTCTTCTGGCCGGGAACACCGAACAATTACACGCTGCGTGGTTCTGTTTATCGAGAACCCACGAGCTGGCGGGACGGCCTCGCAATGATGCGGGACCTGCAACCCGAAATTATACTGAGCACGCATGCGCGTCCGGTGATCGGTCAGGACGAGGCGCTGAAACGTTTGAATGGGTACATGGACCTGATCACGCTGACATTCGATCAGACGTTGCGTGGCATCCTTGGCGGACTCGGACCCGATGAAATCCGCCATGAGAACCTCTTCCCACCACATCTCGCGGAGATCCCAGAGAATGCGCAAGTCTATGGAGAAAGCATCCACTTTCCGGCAGCCATCTACCAGTACGCGATTGGCTGGTTCGACAATGACGTCACGAAACTGTTCAGTATCCACCCCAAAGATGAGGCAGAGCGCCTTGTTTCGCTGATTGGCGGACGTGATGCTGTGATTGCGGCAGCGGCTGACGCGCTTGATCGAAAGGAATATGCTTGGGCGGCGCAATTGATCCAGTATGTCTATGTGCTCGACCCGCAGGACGATGAGGCAAGACAACTCAAAGCCGACACGCTGCGTGCCATGGGGCACCTGACGACCGGCTCAATTCCACGCGCATTTTTGCTCACAGAGGCGCGTGCTTTGGAAGGCGAGGTGGATATACCGCGCCTGATCCCGCCGACACCCGAAACCATTGCGGCATCGCCCGAGGTGTTTGTGAATTACTTCCGTGTGCGTATTGACCCCAGCAAGAGCGCCGACACCGACAAGGTGATCATCTTTAACTTCAGCGATAGCACCGATGGGGCTGTCGGGCTGCATATCCGCCGCGGCATCGCGGAATATCTCGAAACCCCGTCCGAGCACTATAAGACTGCGGACTTCGCGCTGGAGCTGTCATCGGAGGCATGGGCAGAACTCTACCTGAGCAGCGTCAGCATGTCAGACGCCATTGCGTCCGGTGCGGTCACCCTCGAAACGGGGCCTGCCGCCGAACTGACCGAAGTCTTCTCGGTGTTCGATGTCTTCGAACCAGCCCAGAACATCACTGTGCCGTTTCCGGACGACATTTCACACAGGGGGTTCACCGCGCTGTAGTTGCATATCTCGGCGAGTCACAATCGCAACGAAGGTGGAAGCACGATTCGTGTGTTAAGAGACACCGCTCTGCGGCGACAGAGTTTTAGGAGCGTGCGTATCAAGCCGATATTCGTCGAGGCTATCAAGCCTATCTGAGACGTGCTTCTGCATACTGAGTCCAACCGCCTGAGTATTTTCTAGGAGCATTGATGCATGGGTACTGATACAGCCGATTTTTATGAAGGCTTTGCCGAGCCTTTTTTGAGCTTTCCCGAACTATGTGCCGTTGTTCTTATTATTTTGCCCGTTGCGGTTTTCATTGGCTTTCGGGTTGGAACTCTGGAGCGGGCGCGATTAGGATATGATAATGTACCCACAGACAAGATTCCGGGAGCCACGTCGCTGGGCGCGATGCTGGCTTTGTTGGGTCTTCTGCTCGGGTTTGCTTTCAGTTCCTCTATCAACTGGCGCGAAGCGCGACAGACCGCTCTCGTAGAAGAAGCGGCAAGTATTGGGTCGGCTTTTCTGAGTGCGGATCTGTTGCAATCAGACGCGCGCGATCGGCTTCAAACTGTCATCCTTGCTTATGCAAAAACGCGACTTGCTGGTCCGCAAGACATACAGTCTAAAGAGGCATTCGATGCATTCTTGTCCCGTACTCGCAAAGCGCAAGCGCAGATTTGGCCGACAACTCTGGACGCTTTATCCAACGAGGCTTCTGAGCCTGCAAAGGCGCTCGTTGCAAGAAGTGTCATGGACATGCTCGATGCGCATACGCGTCGTATTGCGGCAGCAGGCGAACATATTCCGAAACCTGCCATGCTCATGATTGTTGCTGCTGCGGTCATTGCAATTTCGATTGTGGGCAACAGGTCTGCACTGCAAGGGCGCGCCCTAACGTGGCGCACATTTCTCTTTGCAGGCATTTTGTCGGTTGTGATTATTGTGATTGCCGATCTTGATCGGTCGCTTGAAGGCACAATGCGCCAGAATCCCGATCCGATGATTGAAGCTATCTACGATATTGAAAATGCGTTAGCGAAAGGCTGAACAGAAGTTCACTTATTCTAGTGGCGGATATTCTAGTGGCGGAACTCGCTATTTCTGAAACGCACTTGCTTCGTTCTCTTGGTCAGCCCGTTTCTCACGGTCTGTGTTCGAGCACAACTAGCACTTTCCCTGGCAACATTTTGTCTAATTGTCATAAACTGCAATCTTGATGAAGATCACGGGTCGTATTTGACGTGTTACTGGGACTGCCTTTCCCGAGAAGGAACACAACGGTTCAGTTTGCCCGTCTCTACCCTCGCTGTTCCGGCTGAGGCGAAGCAACGGCTTCGGGATGGTTGAGTTTTGAGCTTTCGAGTTACTGATCTCAAAGTACCTGCCGCAAAACAGAGGCCAAAATTCATCAAAATCGAGCCATGTTGCCTTAGCTCGTTCGGCAAACCCGTCGCTTTTCGCGCCCAGCTAACACTGGCAATGCTGACAGAAGCGTTCCTATACCCTGTCGAAGCTCCGGTTGGGGCCGCCTTTTAGAACGGCCTGCTAACCTAGATCTCAATGGCTTCGGCGATAGCCAACGCGTCTTCAAGCTCAACACCAAGGTATCGGACAGTGCTGTGCATCTTGGTGTGGCCGAGAAGAAGCAGGACAGCTCGAAGGTTTCCGGTCTTCTTGTAGATTGTAGATCTGAGTAACCTTGGTTCTTCGCATTGAATGGGTTCCGTATGCTGTTGCCTCAAGGCCGATTGATGTCAACCAACCTCGGACTATCCGCGCATATTGGCGGGTCGATACGTGCAACCGCTCGCGAAAGCAGCCGGGCCAAAAGTACTCTGAGCCCACCATGAGCTCGTCTTCCATCCATTTTTCGACCGAGGCTCTCGTACCTTCAGAAATCTCGAAACGGACTGGTTTCTAGGTTTTGCTTTGAAAACGGACGCGCGCTCTTTGATTTGACCAGACGCCATGACATCAATGACTTTCATC
>JBCCNY010000323.1:0-4036 GCA_039025595.1 Pseudomonadota bacterium
AATCAACGGCAAAGGCGCCGAGGCAATGAAAAGCGCCATCGAAAGGCTCAAAGACTTCGGGGCTCGCGTCGCACTGGATGATTTTGGTACAGGTTACTCAGGCCTGTCGCATATGTCCGATTGCGGCGTCGATACGATCAAACTCGACCGTTCAATCATCGCGCGACTGGAAAGTGAGCATCGCAGCCGAGCTATTCTAAAATCCATTGTGGATCTGTGCTACAAACTCGGCACCGATGTTATCGCCGAGGGCGTGGAAACCAACGCTCAGAGAGAGATCCTGAAACTAGTTGGATGCCCGCATATTCAGGGCTACAGCGTGGCGCGACCGATGAGTGTCAGCGCAACAATTGACTGGCTGAGCCAGTTCCGTGGCGCGGACGTTCACGCAGCGCAATAGACCAGTCATGGGCACACGCGCTTAACCGACATAGACAGCCAAACACTTGCAAGACGCGATCGAGCGGACATCGATCGCAAAACCCTTTCTGACGGTCAACTATTACCGATCGGCGGCGGGCCTATCCAACACGGCTGGCAGTGCTTCGGCCGGATAATCCTGATGCAACGTGTATATGTTCAGAGCCACCGGTTCGAGAGGGCGAAAGACGCTACCGGCCGCCGCTCGCGTGCGCAAGGCCAGCACAATATCAGACAACACGGCCGGGTTTTCGCGGAAATAGCCGTGCCCTAGTTGGGTGCCGCCGCCTTCGACGATGATCAAACTCACATTGTTGGCGCTTGCGAGGTCTTTGCGCTCCTGTTCCGACAATTCCTTGGGATTCACACTACCAAGACGGCTGACACGGCCAATGATTCGCGAGAGCTCTAAGACACCGTCATCCGGGTTGACGTAGATATTGATCTGCTCAAAGCCGTCGGCAAAACGCTCCGCAACCAACCGCTGACGCACCACCCCGAGGTCGAGATCCGCAGCCGCAAGAACCAGAATACCAGTTTTCATGCGCGCCCGAGGGTTGCCACCCAGCGCGCGCGCCTCAATCAGCAGCTCCCGCAACGCTGTTGTCACAACCGCCGTACCGCGCGAATGCGCCACAATATCAATGCGCTCAAGCCCCGGCACGCCCGAGAGAACGCGCATGAATTCCTTTACATGAAAAACCGAAAACTCGCCTGATTCCAGGTCTCGAAAATAGGCCAACGGCCCATCGCTTCCGGCAGGCCAGGAATACATCATCGGCAGGCTTTGGCGCCCGGTATAGTGCCAGATATTCGCCAATGTGCCGACGGCATCGTCGAATTCGTTATTGAATCCGTGAACATAGACCATCACCCGGTCGAGCCCGGTCCGGCGCAAACGGGTCGAGATTTCTTGCTGCATCTGTTTCACGCTCGCCGTGTAAGCCTGTCGGGCATCCTCAGTGGCCTGAAGTCGTCCCGCGCCGGCAAGATAGGGCAAGGGTGTTGCGGGAAATCGGACGAGCTCTTCAATGTAAACGGGATCCAATCGCGTGCTACCGGCATTTGTACCGCCTTGTGTCTGCACAACGAGTTGGTCCCAGGTGTCAACTTCGCCGTATTCGACAAGAGCGACGCCAAATGCCATCTGATCGCTACGCCTGTCGCCATAATCCGCGACGATACCAGCCACGTCGCGCCTCGGATTGCGATCTGTCACGTACAGGATCTCACTGCGTGTCCGCCTCAGCGTTTCGGGAACAGCTGCAGCCGGGTATTCTGCGCCGGTCTCGAACGTGTAGAGATTGGGCGGCGGGGCCAGCAGCCCGGTTGTATTGCCCAAGCCGCATCCCGACAGCATCAGGGCCAGCGAAATCCCAGCGAAGAGGTGGACACAAACTGACAAACCAGATCTGCGGTTCATAAATAGTCCGGAATGGCTCTTTTCGATCTGCGCAATCGCAGGGCGGCCCGGGCGCGCTTCAGCCATCCGCCAAAGCGGAAACGACGTCAATAACGTCCTCCACATTTCTTGGATAATCAGGTGGAAGAGAATAGAGATTCGGCGACAGCTGCGTGAGCGGACGCGCGCGGCTTCCCGCCGGTGCACTTGTCCAAAGGGACAGGATAATATCAGAAAGCACGGCGGGATTATCCTTAAAATAGCTATGTCCCAGACTGCGTTTGCCGCGCTCCACCGAGATGACATTCACATTGCCAGACAGAGCGATTTCCTCGCGCTCGGCATCTGTCAAATTGTCGACATCGGTGCCGCCCACCCGGTCGAAGGCACCAATAATACCGGATAGAAACAGAGCTCCGTCATTGGGGTTGACGTAAATGTTGATCTGCTCGAAGGCATTGCCGAAGCGCTCTGCCACAAGCCTTTGCTGCGCCACCCCAAGATCGAGATCCGCCGCCGCCAGCACAAGTGTCCCGGTCTTGAGGTGGCGCTGCAGCGCTTGGCCCGATTTCCCCGCGCCCCGTGCTTCGAGCAGCAATTCGCGTAGTGCCACCGTTGCAACCGCCGTGCCTCGAGAATGCGCCACGATGTCAATTTGAGTTAGCTCCGGGACAGAGGCCAATACCCGAAGGAATTCCTTCAAGTGAAAGACAGAAAACTCCCCCGCTTCACTGTCGCGGAAATAGGCCAGAACACCGTCATTGCCGGCAGGCCAGGAATAGGCGATCGGTAGGCTCTGACGGCCGGAATAATGCCAGATATTGGCCAGCGTGCCCACGGCATCGTCAAATTCATTGGCAAATCCATGAATGTAGATTGTCGCGCGGTCGAGACCTGTCTGGCGAAAGCGCGCCGAAAGATCCGCGCGCATCGTCCGGATACGAGCGTTGTAAGACGCTTCTGCCTCGGGCGTTGTCTGGAGGCGACCGCCGTTTTCGAGATAGGGCAAGGGCGTCGAAGGAAAGCGAGCTATCTCGCGCACGCCCTTGAGCAACAATGGCGTGGGGTTTGGCTCCGTCTCGCCACTGCTTTGAGCGACAAGCGCCTCCCAGCTCTCGATCTCGCCAAAAGCCACGCGGCTCACACCATAGACCATCTGCTTGCTTCTGGCAGACCCATACCCTGTCACCTGACCAGTCTCCGACACTACAGGGTTACGGTCCGTGACATAGAGGATATCGCTCGTTGTGACGCGAAGTGGTGATGGTACAAAGTCAGCGGGATATTCAGACCCGCCGTCCAGCGTCACAAGGCTCGGAGGCGGCCCCAGCTCTACCGGCGACGACAAAATGCTGCAGCCTGAAAGCGCGGCAAACATCAAAATCATCGTTAAACGTGCTGGCCAGAATTTAGATGGACACAAAAGAGACATTACGACCTCCACTCGTTGCGCCAATCTTGCAGTTGACCAGCCCCGCGTCCAAACAAATCATGCGCACGCCTTCTGCTATTGCTTTTTTTATGCTTAATCACTGTCGTTGTGCTGCTCGCAACCGGAAACGCATCTGTCCAACTTCCGATTCCATGCGCAACGCATATTCAGTCTATGCCCATATAGATGCCATCGAGACACCAGAAGGGCGCCGGTTTATCATCGCTAAATCGGACAAATGCATCTACCATCTGGGGATAAACAAACTTGCCCAAATCTCTCAGTGAAAGATCCGACGCATGAGCTGGATGAAGATACGTCCCGTCAGGTTCTCTTATCAACTCGTCTTCAACTTTTTTGTCCATCCAGAGTTTAAAGTAGCCGCTTTTTCCACCCTCGTCTCGAGTAAAGACAATCTCACTCGCTTCGGGTATGTCAAACAGATTTGCTGCTTTGTCTGCGCTTACTAATCCGACGTTTTTCCATTGGCTACCAAAACTGACAACGTTCTCTCGATCGGCGAGCTGATATGTCCAGAGCGTCGAAAGGATCTCCGAACGCACAATTTTTGCAAACCAGTAGAGTGTTTCCGTATCCGCAGTGTTGTTCAATATCAGCGCCAAGCCATCGCAAAGAGACCTCTCTCTTGCACGAACGGATTTCAGAACGCCTCGCAAGTCCTTGGATATCTCAGGATCAAAGTTTTGAACACTTGAAACCCAATCAATATTCTCGTGTAGATTATCGACCAACCTTTTGTATTCAGGCTCAAAGGTTCGAAC
>JBCCNY010000324.1:0-4020 GCA_039025595.1 Pseudomonadota bacterium
AATGTCCTCTTTATCCATCGACTTGCTCTGGAACGGATGCCCCTTGGAGCTTGGCAGGCTGTCGATATCCATGAGCGGCAAGCGGCTCATGAGGTTGGTGGCGGACGCCCCGCCATACCAAAGCTCTGCGCCTGCCAGCGCACCGTGTTCATGCACCGCATCGGTCATCGATTGATGCGCGCGCACATCTGAGTCGTCCCAAAGCGAGGCATAGGGATGCGGCAGATCATCAGAGCTCGGGTGAATGGAGTTGTATTCCGTATTCACGACGCCCCAGCCGCCCATCGCCTTGACCTCGCGCATGGCGGCCAGCGTGCGGGGGCGCTGCCACCCCATGCCCGTACAATGCGGCACCTGATAGAACCGGTTCTTGGTCGTGACCGGGCCAATCTTCACTGGCTCAAACAGAACATCGTAGCGTGGGTCTCTGCTCATTTTCCTTGCTCCGAAGGGGGCGGCCCGTCATGTGGAATGCGGGCCCGATTGGCTGGGATGTGCGTTAAAATCCAGTCCTAAAGCGTTGGCATCTTTATATGATTAGGGAAAACGGTAGCGAGATATGCATGCACATGATTGCGCTCCTTTTCCCGCGTCATATAGCCGGGATAGAGCAGCAGATTGAGCATCAGCCCATCATACAGCGCCTCGAGGGTCTGCGCGATGTGTTCAGGGGTCAACGCCGATTCATAGCCACCATCCTCCAGGATTTCTCGGCAAAGCCGGGTGGAGATGGCAACCCGCTCGTCATCAATCTGGTCGATCAGATGCCGGTATCTCTCACGGCGGCGGGCTTCCCCGTAAAAGGCAAACCACACGGCCAGCTTCTTGCGCGAACAGATCTTGCGGTCGAAATGCGCATCCACGATCGCCAGGAGCTTTTCCTGAGCGGAGAGCCCGGCATCCAGATAGGCATTGTACCATTGCTCATGATGCTCACGCGCCAGATACATCAACGTCTCTTCGAAAAGGTTCTGCTTGCTCTTGAAGTGAAAGTTCACAATCCCGATGGACAAACCGGCATAGTCAGTGACGGTCGACATGGTCGTGCCGCCGATGCCGTGTTTGGCGATCGAGTTTATCGTTGCATCAATCAGCTGGCTGCGGCGCACTTCTTTGGGTTCAGTGCGCCGCGCGGGCTTGCTTTCGCGATCCGGTTGTTTGAATTCTTTGTTCATCATCCCTAGTACCAACAACTGGCCGGGACGCCCTTCCCGGCTGGAAAAATCGAGCTTAATCTGCGTCCAAAATCACGACTGAGTCCGGCGACCAGCTCAACCAAACCGGCGCATCATCCCGGCTAGATCCCCCTGTCATCCGGTCAAAATTCGTACTGGAGACCGCAATGGGATCCTCTTTGCCCGGAACAGAGATATAGTAGTGGCTACGCTCACCCAGATAGGCGGTATTGGCGAGCCGCCCTTCGACAGCCAGATCAGCCGTGGGCTGATCGCCGGATATCACGAATTTCTCGGGTCTTAGAGCCACTTGTACCGGTGCGCCGTCGGGTTTTGTCAGTTGTTCCATAGGCAAAGGGATAGTGCCGAGACCTTCGGCTTCAACCGCGCCGGTTGATCCACCATTGCGCCGCACAGTCCCACGGAAAAAGTTCATGTTCCCAATGAAGCTCGCGACCTCGCGCGATGTCGGCGTCTCGTAAAGACCCGCAGGCGTATCGACCTGAAGCACCTTGCCCCCGGACATCACGGCGATCCGATCAGAGAGCGTCAGCGCCTCCTCCTGATCATGGGTCACGAAAACAAAGGTGATGCCAACCTGGCGCTGCAAGGCGCGCAGTTCGAGTTGCATCTGTTCGCGCAATTGCTTGTCGAGCGCCCCCAGTGGCTCGTCGAGCAAAAGCACTTTGGGCTTGAGGATCAGCGCGCGAGCCAAAGCGATACGCTGTCTTTGGCCACCCGAAAGCTCGTTTGCTTTCCGACTGCCGTAGCCCGGAAGCGCAATCAGCTCCAGCATCTCGTCGACCATCGCGTCGCGCTCGGCCTTTGGGAGCTTTTGCTTGCGCAGACCGTAGGCGATGTTGTCGCGCACATTCAGATGCGGGAAAATCGCGTAGCTCTGGAACACCATATTCACCGGGCGGTGATGCGGCGGCACCTCTGACATCGGCTGTCCGTCGATGAAAATCTCACCTGCCGATGTGCTCTCGAACCCGGCCAGCATGCGCAGCAACGTTGTCTTGCCGCAACCAGATGAGCCCAGAAGGGAGAAGAACTCGCCTTGGCCGATATCCATCGATACATCATCGATGGCCTGAAAGGATCCGAAGAACTTGTTGACCGACTGGATGGAAATGAAGTCAGACGTTGTCATTGAACCGGTCCTTCCGATTAAGCGAGGTTCTTTTCATCGTTCAGCCCGAGGCGTCCGATATACTGGGCCACGAAGACGAGGATGAAAGAGACGAAGAGGATGAGGGACGAGAGCGCCAAAACTGAAGGGAATTCCTGCGGGAAGCGCAACTGACCCCAGATATACATCGGCAGGGTCGGATCGGTTCCGGTGAGGAAGAAGGCCATGATGAACTCGTCAAATGAGATCGTGAAGGTCAGCAGAAGGCTCGCGACCACGCCGGGAAAGACGACCGGGAAGGTTACACGCCAGAAGGTCCACCAGCCGTTTTCACCCAGATCGGCAGACGCCTCTTCGAGCGATGCGTCAAAGCCTTCGAAACGCGGTAGAAGCGTTGCCACAGCAAAAGGCATGCAGACAATCAGATGCCCCAGACCAACCGTGTAAAGCGAAAGTGGCACGCCGAGCTGGCTCATCAGCACCAAAAGTGCGACCCCAAAGATGATACCAGGGATAACAAGCGGCATCATGATGAAGGTCACGATCGCCGAGCGCCCCGGAATGCGGTAGCGCGTGATCGCGCGGGCTGCCACGACCCCCAGCACGGTGGAAATCACCGAGACCACCGCGCCAACTTTTATGGAGTTGAACAGCGCGGCCCAAACAGGCTCTCTCGTCCAAAGCTCACCATACCACTGAAGCGTGAACCCCTCGAGCGGAAAGCGCACATAGATGCTGTCGTTGAAACTGAACATCGGAATGAACAGCACCGGCACGTAGAGCACGATGAGAAAGATGATCGCGTAAAACTGAAGGCCCCGGTTCGGGCGCTTAATATATGTGCCCATATCGCTCATGTCAGCTTCTCCTGGGCTTTGCGTGTCAGGAACAGGAACACCAGCGCGATCGCACAGATCCAGAGCATGAGCGCGATCGACAACGCGCCGCCCATCGGCCAATTGTTCATCGGGCCGAATTGCAACTGCACAAGGTTGCCGATCATCATCGCATCCGGTCCTCCGACCAGAGCCGGCGTGATGTAATCGCCCGTTGTGGGAATGAAGATCAGGAAGCTTGCCGCGATCACACCGGGCATTGAGAGCGGCAGCGTGATGCGGAAGAACCGGGCGACCGGGCCATCGCCCAGGTCCGTGGCCGCCTCAAGTAGCGATTTGTCGATTTTCTCAAGCGAGACGTAAAGCGGTAGGATCGCAAAGGCTGCCCAGGCATGGGCCAGCGTGATCACCACGGCCGTTTGGCTGTAAAGCAGAAACTCCATCGGGGCTTCGATCCAACCGAGAGACATGAATCCGGAATTGATCACACCCTCGAAGCCGAGGATCACTTTCCAAGCAAAAACGCGCAGCAGATAGCTTGTCCAGAACGGCAGCGTCATCAGGATGATCCACATCATCTTGTTTTTGTGGACGTGGAACGCGACGTAATAGGCCATCGGGTAGCACAGCAGCACCGTGAAGAACGTAGCCAATCCCGATATCCAGAACGACCGCTGCATCAGCGCACCATAGATCGGTTTTTCTGCGGCCTCGAAGTAATTGGCCAAGGTCAATGTGGTGTCAAAATCGAAACCATCACGGGTCCACATGCTGATTAAAACGAGGATGAAAAACGGAATGATGATACCGATGGTCAAAATGATCATCGTCGGTGACATCAGCAGGTAACCCCGCAGCGCTTCGCTGCGATAGAGTC
>JBCCNY010000325.1:0-4010 GCA_039025595.1 Pseudomonadota bacterium
ATTGATATTACTGGCTGTGCGCATCTCTTTGGCGGCGAGGCGGCGCTTCTGCAAAAGATCAACCAAGAGGCGAGACAATTCGGGCTGACTGCAAAATGCGGTATCGCCGGTACCGTCGGTGCCGCATGGGCGCTCGCCCGATTTGCGGGGCATCAGCCCGGCCATACCCATAACGGAGATGCAATCGACCAAGAGGCGCGCGCCACGCGGTCTCGTGCTGCCAAACGTCGTCACTGGGAACGGGGCGGTGCTGCACCTGCGGCCTTAACCCTTTCGGGCGTCCATGACGCACAACGGATCGCGGAGCCGGGAAAAATCTATCAAGCGGTGGCGCCCTTACCCGTAACTGCCCTGAGGATCAGTGAGGATAATGTCGCCGCGCTCAACCGGCTCGGCCTGCGCCGGATCAGCGATTTGCTGGGGCAACCGCGCGCGCCTCTGGCGCGCCGTTTCGGCAGGGGCCTGATCCTGCGCCTGGACCAGATGGTGGGATCAGCGCCGGAGCCCGTGTCGCCGCAGCGGGCCGCACCGCGATTTGCTACCCGCCTCAGCCTGCCCGACCCCATTGGCCTGCGCGACGATGTCTCCGCTGCGCTGGATCGGCTGGTCCCGCGCCTGTGCCAGCTGCTTGAAAAAGAGGGCCAAGGAGCGCGTCTGATCCGGCTGGAATGCCACCGCTGTGATGGCACAACCGGCATAACCGAGATCGGGCTCGCTCAGCCCGCTGACACGCCGGATCGCATTCACCCGCTTTTGGATCTGAAACTGGACGATATTGATGCAGGCTTTGGGATTGATGTGATCCGTCTCGAAGCGGTCGTGACAGAGCCCATCCAACACCGCACCCGGGCGGGGCATCTCGATGCGGCCGCTGCCGCGCGGACGCGAACCGCACAGAATACCGCCCTGCAGGACTTGCTGGGACGGTTGGGCGGGCGCGTTGGATTTGAGGCGATCACGCGCCGGCACCCCGTTAGCAGCCATATTCCGGAAAAAACATCACAGGTTCTGGCCGCTGCTTGGTCAGAGCCCGCGCCGGACTGGCCCATCCCACCGACTCCGCGACCGCTCTTGATCTGGCGGCCCGAACCGGTGGCGGCCCCTGATCACCCACAGCCTTCAGGCCAGTTTCGCTGGCGCGGGCGGACGCATTGCGTGGCAGAGGCGCGTGGTCCGGAACGAATCGCACCGGAATGGTGGCTGGACGACCCGGACTGGCGCAGCGGCGTGCGGGATTATTGGCATGTTGTGACAGATCGCGGAGACCGTTTGTGGCTCTATTACGCCCATGGCGGCACAATGAGCGCAGGCTGGTTCTGTCACGGGCAGTTTGCCTAAGGCGCCTAAAGCTTGAATCGCCCGCTGCAACTGCGTCACGCGGTGCAAGATTGCGACAAAATCACACGCTGCTTTCAGAGAATCTATCAGCTCCGAACACTGGTCGTTGACGGACCGATCTTTATATCGCAACGAACGGTTAGGTGCCCAAAAGGCGATCTGGCGTGTCGGGATGTTCTTGCGCGTAGGACATGCTAGAACGGTGTAACAGGGTGTTTTAGCGAAGAGATTCGGCGCAAGGAAGAAGATCCGAATGTAAATGCGAGTGGTAATTTTAGTTGACTTTTGAGAATGTAAACTTTGACTTACACTTGCGGATCGTGCACAAATAAACCGAGGGAATTGCCAACGCCATGAAACACACGTCTTTGGATATCACACCGGTCCCAACGGAATGGGTCGGTCCAATCGAAATTACCGGTAATGTGATGAACGAAGCCGTTCGCGTACCGATGGCCACCTACGAAACACCACTCTGGCCATCGACCGGTCGGGGCGCGCGCGTGTCGCGGCATGCGGGTGGGATCTGCTGTACCCTTGTTGATGAACGCATGACCCGGTCTGTCATCCTGCGGGCCAAAAACGGAGCCGAGGCGCAGGCCGCTTGGGCTTCAATCTCGTCACGTCAGGACGAACTCGACGCCATCGTACAGACAACCAGCCGGTTTGCCCGCCTGATCGGACTGAACCGGCAAATCGTGGGCAATCTGCTTTATATTCGGTTCGAGTGTAGCTCGGGCGACGCATCCGGGCACAATATGGTGACGGGTGCAGCAGACGCGCTCTTGACCTGGCTGCTCGAAGAATATCCGCATCTGGAATACAGCAGCATATCCGGGAACTTCTGCACGGACAAAAAGGTGAGCGCTGTCAACGGGTTGCTCGGACGCGGAAAATATGTCGTGGCCGAGATCGACATCTCTCGCGACCTGTGCCATCGACTGTTGCGAACGACACCGGAAAAAATGGTGAGGCTCAATACCGAGAAAAACCTGATCGGCGGCAATGTCGCGGGCAGCTTGCGCAGCGCCAATGCGCATTTTGCCAACATGCTGCTCGCCTTTTACTTGGCGACCGGTCAGGACGCCGCGAATATTATCGAAGGCAGTCAAGGCATCGTGCATTGCGAGGCGCGCGAGAAGAGCCTCTATTTTTCCTGCACGCTGCCCAACATCATCGTCGGCTCGGTCGGCAATGGCAAGACAAGCGACAAAATCGAGGACAACCTTGCCAAATTAGGCTGCCGGGAACAGCGTGAACCCGGCCGGAACGGGCAGCGTCTTGCGGCGATCTGCGCAGCCACTGTTCTGTGCGGAGAGCTGTCGCTGCTCGCGGCGCAAACCAACCCCGGTGAGTTGATGCGCACGCATTTCAAGATGGAGCGCAAGTGAAGGATCAGGTCGACACTCGCAAAGCTGATCACCTGCGCGCCATCGCAGATGATCCAGGTGTGGAGCGGGCGGGCGCAGGATTTGACGCGATCCGCCTAACACACCGCGCCCTGCCCGAGCTCGACCTGGATGCAATCGACACGTCTGCCTCGTTTCTGGGAAAACCCCTGCGGCTGCCGCTGTTGATTTCATCGATGACCGGCGGTGGTGGTCAGGACATCTTGCGCATCAATCGCAACCTCGCAGAAGCCGCTGAGGCGTGCAAAGTGGCTCTCGCCGTCGGATCACAGCGCGTGATGTTCACGAACACAGCGGCGCGTGAGAGCTTTGATCTACGACCCTTTGCGCCGACGACCGCGCTTATTTCTAATTTGGGTGCGGTGCAGCTGAACAAGGGCTTTGGCACCGACGAGACAGAAGCCGCGGTTGAAGTGCTTCAGGCGGATGGCATTTATCTGCATCTCAATCCACTGCAAGAGGCGATCCAGCCCGAGGGTGATCGCGATTTCTCTGATCTGAGCCGAAAAATCGGAGACATCGCAAAATCCAGCTCTGTTCCGGTGCTACTCAAAGAGGTCGGCGCGGGGCTGAGTCCGGAGGATATCGCTTTGGGTCTGGCGGCCGGGATCCGTCACTTCGATGTTGCGGGCAGAGGCGGCACATCATGGAGCCGGATCGAATATCACCGCCGCTTGGAAGAAGACGACACAATCGGGCTGTTGTTTCAGGATTGGGGCCGGACGACTGTCGAGGCACTTCGCGACGCAAAACCGGTCTTGGCCCAAGCCCGAGACAGCGTGACCCTGATTGCAAGCGGCGGCATACGGAACGGGGTCGACATGGCCAAAGCCATAATTCTGGGCGCAGATCTATGCGGTATTGCAGCCCCCTTTCTGGCAGCGGCACAGATCTCGACCGAGGCTGTTATCGGGCAGATCGACAAAACTGAAAGAGAATTCCGCACGGCAATGTTCTTGCTGGGCTGTGGCGACTGCAAGAGCCTGCGGGAAAACGGGAGGATTTTGCCATGAAAGACACGTTGGGCATGACGGGCATCGGTATCGAACGCCTGAGTTTCTACGTTCCCGAGCACTATGTCAGCCTGGAGACGCTCGCGCATCGTCACGGGATTGACCCGGCCAAGTTTTCCAGAGGGATCGGCCAGGATCAGATTGCCATGCCGGGTCACGACGAGGATATCGTCACGATGGCGGCAGAGGCGGCCCGACCCGTGATTGACGCTGTCGGGGGCGCGGAAATCGACACGATCTTGCTAGCCAC
>JBCCNY010000326.1:0-4007 GCA_039025595.1 Pseudomonadota bacterium
GTCTGGAAAGGTGGCCCTGGCGCTTCGGGTCTCGCGTGCGGGCCAACTTTTGGGCGTGAGCGTGCGGAGCTCATCCGGCAGCGCCAGGCTTGATGCTGCGGCTGTCGACTCGGTCAAGCGTGCCCGCAAGTTCGCCCAAGCCCCCCGAGAACTCACCGAAGCCAGCTACGCGTTTACCATCACGATCGAACTCAAACGATGAGATGGAGCTTCTGATTATGGGTGATCCGAAGGTCTCGAGTTGGAGGGTGAGCAAAGTGGCAAAGCAGCATTTGGCAGGGCTTGGCCGGAATTTGAGGCCGGGTCGCTTACGGATGGTTGCGGTTGCTGTCTTATGTGGCGCATGCGGCTCTGGTGTCCCGCTGGCCTTGCAAGACGAGCGTACCTTTTTTTTAAACTTCAGTTCTGGAACTATAACCGGGCAATTCAATCCCGCAGGCTTTTCAAACGATGAGGTTGAAGAGGTCGCTGATTGGATGTGCGGTCGCGGTCGTCTGGATGAATTCGCCGCCGAGCCGCAAGAGACAGGCCTGACCGAAATCGAAGCGCAGTGCCTGTTGTCAGATATTACGGGTTTCGGGCGGACAGAGGCCCGACGGCGAGGCGATAATGGCTCAATTGACGTCACCTATCGCGGCACCACGCAGAATGGACGGCTCCTGAGAAGGCAGAGGATTTGAAAGGCAAATCCTGATAACAGGCAGGTGTAAGGGCGTTCACAACCGAGCTGATCCCAAAACGACCCCTGTTTCATGCTAGGGGCTGACCCTGCGGTTTAGAGGCGCGCCACGTGTTTCCAAACTGCGTGCCGAACGACCGACGTCTGATGCCTCTTGAGTATTGAGCTAGGATCATAGACTCAGACTGAGCGCCTGTAAGACCAGACACCCGGTCCAAGAGTTGCCAGTTAGCTCAGCTGTTGACCCGCGGCTGGCAGCTTTGCGTCTCAGCGTCGTAGACTGTACCTTCTGCACAGGACATGGCCTGCTGATTTTGCTTGCCTATGCATTGTGCAAAGGCCGCAGCAGTGCTCATCAGCACAACAGCGGCAGACATTACAAGTGTTTTGCTCTTCATGATGTTTCCTCGTCGCGTCGGTATAGCTGAATTATAAGCGCAAAACGGATGCCGTCACGGTTTTCTATGAATTTCGGTCAAACCGCCGCACCAATCTCCATTCGGTATCGTTTCAAACCTTGTGCTCGATGATTACGGTCGCACGCACGCTGATGCGTTGGTTCTATTTGGTTTCCGTTGTCGCTCACGATACGCGGCACGGCGACAAAAGACATTGGAGATGGAACAGAGATTGCCAATGTAATGGTGCGACACGATTGCGCTGATACGACGAGGTCGAAGAAAAAGGCCATGTGATCAAAGGGCAGGCCCACGAATTACTTTGACTCGCGATTTTTCATCTTCGTAGGGTTCGAGATGATGCCGGAACAACGGCACCTGTCGCCATTCGACAGGGCTGAACGGAAAAACCGGCCAAAAACAAGGAGGTCCACATGAATAGTCAATCGAGGCGCATAGGCGCTTTTGCCGCCAGTATAATTGTGGCTGGTGCCATGACCAAGGCGAGTGATCTGGTGGTGTCCAACTGGGATGGATATATGGCGCCCGACGCCATTGAGGCATTCAACGCAGCAAGCGGCAATTCGGCCGAACTTGTGCTGCATGCCACCAATGAAGAGATCATGGGAAAGCTCATCGCCTCGGGCGGCAAGGGATATGACGTCGTTTTCGTCTCTTCTCCCTTTGCCGAGGTATTGAACAACCTTGGTCTGGCCGAAACACTCGATCCCGACAAGCTCCCCAATATGGCCAACCTCTATCCCGCCGCGATGCAGTTGTCGCACGATCCGGGCAACACATTCTCGGTGCCCTATGCATGGGGAACAACCGGGCTTTGCTATCGCGCGGATATGGTGAGCGAGACCCCCGATAGCTGGATGGATCTGCTTCAGCCGACTGCGGATGTCAGCGGGAAAACCACGATGCTGGCGACGGATCGCTGGCTGCTGGCGGCTGGACAATTGGCCAAGGGCTTTTCTGTCAATGAAACGGACGAGGACAAGATGGCCGAAGTGCGCGATCTGCTGATCGATGCCAAGGGCACGCTGCTCGCCTATGATGATACAACCTTTTATGCCAAGCTTGTCTCAGGCGAGGCGTCGCTCGTGCATGCTTGGGACGGGTGGTGCAATTACGGCATCGCTGAAAATGCCGAGATCAAGTATACCATTCCATCTGAGGGCAGCGATCTCTGGGTCGATACGATGGTGATCATGAAAGCCTCGGAGAATAAGGGCGCGGCCTACGCGTTTATCGACTATATTCTCGATGCGGATACCCACCGCTGGGCGGCGGAGAACATCCTCTACAAGGTGCCGAACCAGGCGGCGATGGACGGGTTGGACCCTGCCGTGATCGAGGCCTATCCGAATATGGGCATGGCCCCGGAAGACATGCTCAAATTCGAGCAGCTCCGCGACGTGGGGGAAGCACAGCGCGCTTATGCAAGACTAGTGTCGGAAATCCGCGCAGCGGATTGAGACACGTCGCATGAAAAGCTCCCGGCGTGGTGAACACTGTTCGGGAGCTTGCTCAAGTGAAAAAATTGCAATCAGCGTGATAGACCGAAAACCCACCTACCTTATGGCGCCGGCATTGGCATGGCTGACCTCATTCATGGTCATTCCCTGTCTGCTGATCCTGGCGTTGGCGTTTTTTCGGCGTGGTATCTATGGCGGCATTGAGTACACGCTGACCTTTGAAAACGTGGCCCTGGTTTTCGATCCGCTCTATGCCGGGATCTTTCTGAAATCGGCCTTTATCGCCGGGCTTGCGGCCAGCGTCGCGGTTGTCATCGGCTATGCGGCCGCCTATGCGATCGCCTCAATGCCGCGCCGCTATCAGCCGATACTACTCTTCTTTGCGGTGCTTCCCTTTTGGTCAAATTATCTGGTCAGAACATATGCCTGGATCGTTTTGTTAAACCGTGAAGGGCTCATCACCGGTCTGGCGCGATGGCTGGGCTATGAGGGGGAGATGCCGCGACTGCTCTATACCGAGGGCGCTGTGATCGTGGGTCTGATCTATAATTATCTACCCTTCGTGATCCTAGCCTGCTACGCGCCGCTGTCCCGTCTGAACCCCGACATCGCCGAGGCGTCCCGTGATCTGGGCGCAAGCGGGTGGACCACCTTCCGGCGCGTGACCTTGCCGATGACGGCGGCGGGCATCGCCACTGGATTTGTATTTGTCTTCGTTCTCTCGATCGGGAACTTCGTGACGCCCGCGCTGCTTGGAGGCGGGCAGTTTCAGATGATTGGCAATTTGGTCTATGATCAGTTTCTGAAGTCGAACGACTGGCCCTTTGGCGCGGCGCTGTCGATGGTTCTGATTGCGATCATGATGGGGCTTTTGACCTTGCAGACCTTCGCGACAGAGCGCGCCTCCGGTTCACATTCCGCATCGACATGACCGGACAAAGCCAAGCCACCAGGCGCCTCATGCTACTCATCCTCGGCGTGGTGTTCGCGTTTCTCTACATTCCAATCTCGGTTCTCTTTGCTCTGTCGTTCAACGAAGGCGGGCTGCCCACGGCATGGACCGGGTTTTCGACCAAATGGTTCGGCGCGTTGCTTGCGAACAGCGATATTATGGGGGCCGCGCTGAACACACTGATCGTCGCGCTGTTTTCCACCTTCATGGCCACCATACTGGGCACGCTGCTCGCGATCGGTGTCGAAATCCGTCGGCGCAAGGGGCGGTTCCTCGAAACCATCATTTTTGCGCCGATGATCATTCCCGACATCGTGCTTGCGATTGCTCTGCTGAGTTTCTTTTCGATGCTGAATGTCACGATGGGTCTGCACACGATCATTTTCGCCCATGTCGTCTTTAACCTCGCTTTCGTCTGCTCGGTGGTGCGGGCGCGGCTGAAAACCTTCGACTGGTCGATCGTCGAGGCTTCCACCGATCTGGGCGCACCGGTTACA
>JBCCNY010000327.1:0-3996 GCA_039025595.1 Pseudomonadota bacterium
ACGGCTCCTTTTACCAGGAAGCGGCCAAATGCGCGTGGCCCATCACATGTTGGCAGTGTTTCTATCACAGAAAGTGTGTTTGCGTCGATAATGCTGATGGTATTGTCAAACCAGTTGGCCAAAACGACCTTTGTACCATCCACCACCGTATCTACACCCTCTGGATATTCACCGACGTCAATCGTCTGCACATGCTGCAAACTGGCCATATCAATCACGCTGACGGTGTTTTCATACTGGTTGGTGACGAAAGCCCGCCCTTTGGCAAAGCTGACACCATAGGGTCTTTGCCCCACAGGTACGGTTGCGACAGCGCGGCCGAGGTCTGGTTCAACAACCGTGAGATCATCTGAGCCGACATTGCCGACGAAGAGACGCCCATCGGGGGCAAAATTCAGGCCAAAGGGACGCGTACCGACAGGCACCTGATGGATCTTGGTCAGAGATTGCGCGTCAAAGAGCGTGACTTGGTTCGCCTCCTTGTCCGCAGAGGCCAGCCAACGCCCATCCTCTGACAGGCTCAAGCCTGCCGGTGCCTCCCCGGTCGTCAGGTTCGAAATTGTGCTGAGCGTGTCTAAATCCAGCACCCAAATTCGGGCGTTGTACCAATCGGAGACATAGACGCGCTGACGTTGGCTATCCAAAGCAACTCCAATCGGTCCGCCGTCAAGCCGGGTTTGGGCCAGCACCGCGCCGGTCGCCGCATCCAGTTTGCGGATCACCTTGCTATCGGCAGAAACGGTCAGCACATAATTCGGCCCGGTCGCGACGCCCGCAGGTTTGCCCGGAACGTCCCAAGTAATCACGTCTGCGCCGCGGCCCAAATCAATCACGCTTAATGCATCCCCTGTCTGGCACGTGATGTACGCCAGATCGGCCGCTGCGGGCGTGCATATCAGCAGTGCCAGACCCCTAAGAGCCTGGCGCACCAAATCGTTCCACAAGCGCATTAAGCCCAAGCTCATAAACCCCCGTCACTGCTTTGATGGCGGCCTCATCGTTCAAGTCTTCGGGCGGGTCATTGTTAGGATATCCCCGATAAAAGGCCCCGCGCCATTCGACTATGGACCCACCTCCTGCACGCGGCTTGACCGTCAAATGTGACGAGTAGTTTGTCACCGGCAACACGTCGACCTCAACCGCGGTGATCCGGTACGAATAGCTCATTTTTTCGTCGCTATACTTGTAAAGGACCTCGTCAATTGTCGGCCCACCCTCTTCGCTCAAGACCAGAACCCGGGTCGCGTCAATTTCATTTCCGCCGTCGCCTTTCGTGGCAAAAACGGCCGGGTGCCATGACATGTCTTGAAACCCCCCGACTACGCTCCAAACCTCGGGCGGGTCGGCGGCAACCTCTACGGTGACGGTGATCTTTTGGCGCGTTGGTCCGTGTGCCAGCGCAATTGACGGCACAAGCGTGCAAGCTACCGCCGCCAGGAACAAACGTCTTTTCATTTTTCCTCCGTGTCTGAGCGTGTCGCTTATTTCTTGCCGCTAGAGTCCTCCGCTGAACCGACGATCATGGGGGCACACGCGATGGATAACGGCCTTTCTTAAAAAATAAGAGTCGAGCAACAGTTTGAAGCTGATAGGCTAATATGCACAACACCACCAAAAGTATCGGTTCCCTTTTTTTTGAATGAAGCCAGATACTAACGTGGTTTTTCTGCGTAGGGCGCAGAACTGGGAGGATAAGGTGCAATTCAGGGTAAGCCCGCTTTTGGCGGCGGTTTTTTTAGTGCTAACGACAGGGTATGCCGCCGCCATTGATGTGCGCGCCGCCGTCATTCGCGTTGACTACCAATCGGTCCTGCCAATCAGCCGATATGATCTTCGACAAGACGATCTGGGATTTGCCGGGGCGGTTCTGGGCGACGAAGACAATGGAACAACCGGTGGTTTTCTGGGCCACACCTATGAAACACGACACGTCACAACGACACCGGAAGAGGCCGACGCAGCTTTGGACGCCATTCTGTCCGACGGTGTCAACTTGATCATCATTCTGGCCAACCGTGATGATCTGTTGCGGCTGACCGACAAGGCCCAGGAGAGCAGCGCGCTGGTGTTCAACGCGGGCACCGCGGATATTGACGTGCGAGATACTGAATGTCGCGGCAATCTTCTGCACACGGTTCCATCCCACGCGATGAAGGCCGATGCGGTGGCGCAGTTCGCCGTCTGGAAAAAATGGACAGATTGGTTCCTCATCGCGGGATCCAACCCGCAGGACGAAGCCCTAGCTGACGCGTATCGGCGCGCAG
Organism: Pseudomonadota bacterium; assembly: GCA_039025595.1. Classification (GTDB taxonomy): domain Bacteria; phylum Pseudomonadota; class Alphaproteobacteria; order Rhodobacterales; family Rhodobacteraceae; genus Roseovarius. The sequence continues at coordinate 2,265 of JBCCNY010000327.1, forward strand.
CAGTGAAGTTCGGGGCGGATATCACTGTTGATCGGACGTTCGAGGACACAGGCGGTTCGCGGCGCACAGATTCCGGGCATGTCCTCGTCCAAAGGCAGCTGCCCGTCTTTACGCAGGACGCTGATGATCATGACGTTGTGATCGCGGCCGATGACACGGATTATTTTGGCCGCTACCTCACCTATCATCTTTGGACGCCACGCCCGGTCATGGGCTCGGCTGGGCTGCGCCCGATCAGCATGCATGGAGCGCATGAAGCTTGGGGCGCGACGCAGTTTCAAACCCGGTTCGAAGAGGCAACCGGGCGCCGGGTCCGCCCGGAAGATTACAATGTCTGGCTTGCCCTAAGGGTGATTGGCGAGGCCGTCACGCGCGCAGAAACGGCCGAAGCTCAGGGCGTGAGAGACTACGCATTGTCCGATGCATTTGAGCTTGCGGCGTTCAAAGGCCAAAAGGTCACCTTTCGCAAATGGAATGGCCAATTGCGCCAACCGATCCTGCTCTATGACGGTGCAATCACCGTAAGCGTCAGCCCCCAGGAAGGTTTTCTGCACCAAAGTTCACCGCTCGACACGCTGGGATTGGACGAACCGGAATCCAACTGCACGGCCTTCAATTGATGGAGACTTCCATGAAATCATTATTCATCGCCGCGTCGATCACCGCTTTGCTGGCCTCTCCGGCATTGGCTGGAAAGGCGTTCATCTCAAATGAGCGCGGCAACACGATCACCGTGGTCAACACCGACACTTGGGAGGTGGAGAACGAGTTTTTTGCCGGCAACCGCCCGCGTGGGATCACCGTTAGCCCGGATGGCAGCAAGATCTATGTCTGCGCATCTGATGACAATCTGGTGCGGGTGTTTGATGCAAACACCTATGAAGAATTGCCCAGCTTGCCGTCTGGTCCGGACCCGGAATTGTTCATCATCGAGCCATCAGGAAAGCGGCTCTATATCGCCAATGAAGATGACAATCTGGTCACTGTCACTGACACCGAAACCCGCACCGTTCTGGCCGAGGTGCCCGTCGGCGTTGAACCAGAGGGCATGGGCATGAGCCCGGATGCAAAATGGGTCGTCAACACATCCGAGACGACAAACATGGCGCATTTCATTTCGACGGAAGACTACAAGATCTACCACAACGTGTTGGTGGATCAGCGCCCACGATATGCCCAGTACACCGCTGATGGCAGTCGTCTTTTCGTGACCTCGGAAATCGGTGGCACAGTGTCCGTGATGGACATCGCCGCAGATGGCGCGCCGACCGTCGTGGGTAAAATCAGCTTCGAAGTCCCAGGTGTACAGCCGGAATGGCTACAGCCCGTTGGCGCCAAGGTGACATCTGATGGCAAGCGGCTCTTCGTGGCACTCGGCCCGGCCAATCGCGTAGCGGTGGTCGATGCGCAAAGCCTTGATGTGCTCGATTACATCCTGGTCGGGCAACGCGTCTGGCAGCTCGATTTCACGCCGGACGAAAAATACCTTCTCACCACCAACGGAAATTCAAACGACATTACCGTGATTGACGTCGCCAGCGAAGAGGCCGTGCGATCCGTGCAAGTGGGTGAGCAACCATGGGGCGTCGTAACAATCGACTGACCGAAAGTAGGAGGGCTTAGCTCTATGAAAAAACGACTGATCGCAGCCGTCTTGGCCTGTTTCGGAGGACCGCTCGCTGCGGCACCTCTGTGTGATGACCTGGGCTTTGCCGGGCTGCTTGCGAAATGC
>JBCCNY010000328.1:0-3954 GCA_039025595.1 Pseudomonadota bacterium
CGGGGGCAAAGGGTTCGATTGGGCACGCCGTACCGAAGACCGAAATGCGCTCTGGGCCATGCGCCACAACGCCTATCATGCCATCACCGCCGCGCGTCCCGGCACCAAGGCCTTGGTGACGGATCTCTGCGTGCCGATCTCGAAGCTCGCCGAGGCAATAGCCACGTGTCGCCGGGATCTGGATGCGGCGGGTGTTCCCGGACCGATCCTCGGCCATGTCGGCGACGGCAACTTTCACGCCTTGTTGCAATTCGACGAAGAGGATGCCCAAGAGCGCAAGAAAGTCATGCAGCTCTCAGAGCAATTGGTTGAGATGGCGCTCAAACTCGGGGGTACGGCAACCGGTGAGCATGGGATCGGTCTGGGAAAACTGGGATATATGGATCGCGAGCATGGCGGGGGTTGGGATATGATGGGGGCTATCAAAACCGCGCTTGACCCCATGAACATCATGAACCCAGGCAAACTCGTCCCGCCCCGCCACAAGATCTGACGACCATCATCGCTGTGGCGGGTTGTCGGAACCACCGGCATTGGGCACAATGAAGGTGCTCCACGCCCCGCCCGGTGCCGCGCGCCCAGCCGGGCGTTTGCTGCGGGATGAACGCATGGCCCAACCGGATCCAGAAGACGCAAAACCCATCGTGGCTGTGACCGGCGCCAGTCGCGGGATCGGGCACGCGATCGTGAAGGACTTTCATCGCGCGGGTTGGGAAGTTTTTACGCTGGCGCGCACCCCGTTTTCGGCTGTGTGCCCCTGGGCCGAAGGCATCGTCAAACATATCGAGGTGGACTTGTCCGATGCCGCATCGATTGATCAGGCCTGCGCTATCTTGCGCGACAGGCTGGGCGATCGCGGCCTCGGCGCGCTGGTCAACAATGCCGGTATTTCTCCAAAGACCGATGGCGGTGGCCGGTTATCTGCGCAGGACACAACGCTGGAGGTCTTCTCCAGGGTGCAGATGGTGAACCTGATGGCGCCGTTAATTCTGTGTCAGAACCTTTTGGAACCGTTGAAAAAACAGGGCGGCGCGATCGTCAATGTGACCTCCATTGCGGGCATGCAAGTCCACCCGTTCGCGGGGGCGGCTTATGCCGTGTCCAAGGCGGGCCTGTCCGCGCTGACACGGGAACTGGCGTTTGAACTTGCGCAAAGCGGCGTGCGCGTGAACGCCATATCACCAGGCGAGATTGCCACATCGATCCTGTCCCCGGGCACCGACCAGTTTGTTGAACAGGAGGTCCCGATGAAACGTCTGGGGAGTCCCGACGAAGTGGCCGAGGTCGTCTTGTTTCTCTGCTCGCAGAAATCGTCCTACGTCAATGGGGCCGAAATTCCCATCAACGGGGGTCAGCACCTTTAACCCGCCTCTTTAGCCTGTGATCAGCGCCTGAGCGGCCGCGCGGGCCTCGTCGGTGATTGTTTCACCCGATAGCATGCGGGCGATCTCATCGGTTCGATCCGCGCCCGCCAATGCCTGAACGTGGCTCAGCGCGCGGTTGTCCTTTACCTTCTTTTCAACGCGCCAATGATGTGCGCCCCGCGCGGCAACCTGCGGTGAATGGGTCACCACCACCACCTGTCCCGTCTGCGCAAGCTGCGCCAGACGCCGGCCCACCGCATCGGCGGTCGCACCACCGACCCCGCGATCAATTTCGTCAAAAATCATTGTCAAACCGGTTTGCCCGCGGCTGAGGCAGACTTTGAGCGCCAACAGAAAGCGACTTAACTCGCCTCCAGAGGCAATCTTGGCCAAAGGTCCGGCCGGAGCGCCGGGATTTGTTGCCACGCGAAACTGAACACTATCTGTTCCGTCCGGACCAGCCTCACCCGCTTCGATCTCAGTTGTAAAGATAGCACGATCCATCTTCAGAGGCGCGAGCTCTGCTATCACAGCCGCATCGAGACGTGCCGCGGCAGCACGACGCCCTTCGGTCAGAGCCAATGCGGCCTTGTCATAGGCCTCGCGCGCCGAGAGGGCGGCAGTTTTCAACGCGGCCAGTTCCGCCTCGCCGCTCTCCAGTGCTTCCAGCCGCTGCGCGATCGTCTCCGCAAAACCTGCCAGATCATCCGGGGCCAGCCCATGTTTTCGCGACAAGGCTCGGATTGCAAATAACCGCTCCTCGGTGCGCTCCAGTTCCAGGGGGTCGAAGTCGAGGGCATCAAGACACGAGCCCACTGCCGCATCTGCCTCGGCAAGCTCGACCAGCGCCCGCCCAAGGGCAGCAATGGCAGGCTCTAAATGGCCTTCGGCGTATTCCGATGCCGTTTCAAGCCAGCGTTGAGCGTCCGTCGTGGCGGCTTCTGCCTTATCAGAAATCGCCGTCCTGGCCTTGAGCAAATCTTCACGGATGCGAGCAGCCTGCTGCATGAGACGCCGACGCGAATCGAGCGCGGCCTCTTCGCCCAGCTCGGGATGCAGCGCCTCAAACTCTTGTCCGGCGTGACGCAGAAATTCCTCTTCCCGCTTGGCGCCATCGAGCCGCTCTTGCGTGGCGTTGAGCGACGCCTCTGCCTCGCGCCAAGCTCGCCACGCCTGACGGCATGTCTCACGTGCCGGAGCCAGGTCACCAAAAGCGTCGAGGACGGCGCGATGTCCACGCGCGTTCAGCAACCCGCGATCATCGTGTTGGCCGTGCAGTTCGACCAGCGTGGCAGAGAGCTCGCGCAGCACTTCGCCTGAAACACGCCTGTCATTGACCCAGGCCGTTTTGCGCCCGTCTCGCATATTCGTGCGACGCAGAAGCAGGCTATCCTCATAAGGCAGACCAGCCTCAGCCAGCACAGCCAAAGCGGGGTGCGTATCGTTGAGCCGGAACTCGGCCATAACCTCGCCTTCCCCCGCGCCCTCCCTCACCAGATCCGCCCGGCCCCGCCACCCCAACACAAATCCCAGAGCATCGAGAAGGATGGACTTGCCGGCTCCGGTTTCGCCGGTCAGCACGTTCAGACCGGGTTGAAACGACAATTCCAACCGATCGATAATCAGCATGTCACGTATCTCGAGGGAGTGGAGCATCACAGATACCGTTTCGACGCGCCAAATGGCGCGCCTTGCAAGGTCACAACCAGCGGCCCTGAACCGTTTGACGGTAGACGCGGCGCAGCCAGCTATCCCCTTCGGCCTCCAGCGGCAGACCCTGACCTGTCAGAAGCTTGTAGCTATCGCGGTACCAATCCGTGCTCTGGAAATTATGGCCCAGAATGGCACCCGCGGTCTGCGCCTCCTGGGTCAGACCCAGCGACAGATAGGCTTCGACCAGACGGTGCAACGCCTCGGCCGTATGGGTCGTGGTCTGAAAATCCTCGACCACGACACGGAACCGGTTGATCGCCGCTCCGAAATGATCGCGTCTGAGGTAATAGCGCCCGATCTCCATCTCCTTGGAGGCCAGATGGTCAAATGCAAGATCAAATTTCAGGATCGACGTGCTGGCATACTCACTTTCAGGATAGCGCTCGATCAATTCTCGCAAGGCCTGAAGAGCCTGAAAGGTTAGCCCTTGGTCGCGACCAACTTCATCGATCTGATCGTAATAACTCAGCGCCAGAAGGTACTGCGCATAGGCCGCGTCTCCATCGGTTGGGTAGACATCCAAATAGCGTTGCGCCGCGGAACGAGAATTTTCGTAATCCTCATCGAGATGATAGGAAAAAGCCTGCATGATCACGGCGCGTTTCGCCCATTCCGAAAAGGGATAAAGGCGCTCAACCTCGGCAAAGACAGTCGCCGCGACGTCGGGGTTGCCCCGCGCCAGATCGTATTCCGCTCGACCGAAGATCTGCTCGGCGGTGAAATTCTCATAGTCCAAATCGCCGCGCTGAACTTGCGCATCCAACGAATTGCACCCGGTCACGACACACACCGCAAGAAGTGCCGCGATCACACCTGCTCTGCCACCGCCGTTCACCGACATCCAATATCCGCCTTCCTACCCCAACCACCGCAAAGC
>JBCCNY010000329.1:0-3946 GCA_039025595.1 Pseudomonadota bacterium
CTGACCACCGCTCAATTCCGCTTGCGGAAAATGGTACCTGTGCTTCTCCGAAAAAAAGACGCGCATTCAAAACCTCCATGAATCGGTTATCGGATCTTGCGAAGGTCAGGTATCGAACGCAATCTAAACAGTCACAGGGTGTGAACCGTCGGTCAAAACAGCCATCCACAGGGTTTCGAAGTTAACAAGACAATTTCGGGCTTCTCAGGATGCTGTCTGACGCTCGATGCCCCCGGCGGCGAGGTTCTGGAGAAAGTCACGCGCGCCAGAAATGTCAGTGGGCAGACCAAAATTTGCTCCCTGAGCAAAATCGCACCCCATATCACGTAACATGTCGGCGTGCTGGGTCGTGTCCACACCGGCGGCGCCTACGCGAAGACCCATCGTCTTACCCATAGCTATTGTGGCCCTTAGAACCTTCAATCCGTCGATGCGATCTGCCGAACCGACGAGACTACCATCGATTTGAACACTCTTAAGTTGTAATCCAGAAACAGCGTTCAATGACGCATATCCGGCTCCAAAACCATCAATAATCGTCCCAAAACCCGATTGAGATAAAAGTTGGATAGACTGGATTGCAGGATCTTCCTGACTTGCAGTCAACACAGACTCTTTCACGGCAATGGCGATCGCGGTTTTCGGCAACTCGAACATATTGACAGCGCTGATAAGGTTGCTGACAAATTCACTGTCGCGCAATGTTGGAGCGGAGGCGGTTAAAGATAACCGAGGCACGTCGAACCCATCATTCATTAAGGCCTTTATCGCTTCTAGTGAGGTCAAAATGAGTGAGGCCTCGATCATGTCGAGCACGCCGATCTGTTCGGCGTCTGAGATATAGCGGTCAAGCGGCAAAAGACCGTCGTCTGGATGCTCCCAGCATGCTATCAAATCGAACCCTTCCAAAGCACCCGTTGCCAGGTCGATCTGGGGTTGGAAAAATGGTCGAAACTCACCGCCCATGACAGCCCGCCTGAGTTCGGTCTCAAGGCGAAGTCTCTTTTCAGCGACAACGCGCAGTTCGTTTCGAAACGCCGTGAGGCGCCCTTTGCCCGAGTTCTTAGAAGCATAAAGAGCGATATCAGCGTTTGATACAAGTCGTTCCTGACAACCACTGGCATCCTCGGCATGCGAGAACCCAATGCTCATGCCCACAATGCAAGTGACAGGCGCATGACCAACGTGCAGCGTTACCGGACTTTGCAGTCCAGACAGGACTTGGTCGCTAAACTCCTCTACGATCTGAACAGCGTTGTGTTTAGGCAGCCGGCAGGCCATCATGAATTCGTCGCCGCCCATACGAGCAATCAAGGGTTGAGCTATATCGCCAAGGCACGCGGATTTTTCTCGAAGTAACGTTGAGATCAGTTTTAGCAATTCATCGCCCGCCGGGTGGCCCAGAGCATCATTCACCGCTTTGAACCCATCCAGATCCATAGCTAGCACGGCGATTGTCGTGGATGTATCTGACTTGGCCGTCAAATCCGACAGCGCCTCGCCAAAGTGTTTGCGATTTATAAGACCCGTTAGAGCATCGTAGTTTGCTTCGCGATTGAGACGCGAAATGGTCTGCAAAATCCACTGATGCAGAGGCAGAAAGATCAAAAAAAGCTCGGCTGCTAGCAGAACCAAAGACGAGACAAAGGCCACACGCTGCACGCGTTTGAGCCACTCGACTCTTGCATTTGCGCGCGACTCAAAGGCCGATACCGCCATATCCAAACGACGCAGAAGAACATCGCGGCCAAGGACGTCGATTTCACGAAAATACCTGCGCCGCGCTTCTTGATCCCCCGCCACAGACAAAAGCGCGAGCGCACCCGAAACAAATGTATCAACCTGATAGTCCAGCCCACTGCTCTTACCGGGACTGTAAAGGCGCATCAGGTGCTCATCGCCCTGCGCCGCGAGAAGCAGCACCTCATGAGCTGTGGCAAATTCGGTGATCGTAGCCTCGGTTTCAATTGCATATATCGGATTGCCGGTTACGAGGTAACGGTGAGCAAACATCAATGTCCGTTGGCTCAACATCCGTTGCTTACCACTTAGATTGATCAATTCCTCATCTTGGTCAGCAACCCGAAGCGATTGAACACTAACAAGGTGATGAGCGGCAACCAGCACAACAATTGAGAATAGGGCGATGCAATATCGACGCCAAAGACGCCCCGACATTCCTCGATCAATCTTCATCGAGTTTAGTTTTAACAAAGAACCAACCTACACTGGAAGTACCGCAAAAACAGCGCGTGAATTCCCGCACCTCATCGCGGTCGGATAACAAAAAAAACCTAACAGGTTGTTTCTGCCCAATTGGTTGCATTCATCAGGAATCCGGCCCGCGCGGCTCATGTTGCGCGCCAATCCGGACTGCAACGGCAGCGATGGGTTTTGTTTCGCGGCCATCGATAGAACGATCGGGTACTTACGCTCGATCGCAAGGATAAATCACTATCTTGCAACTAAGCGCAATGAACGAGCGCTACAGGATCGCTTGGACGGTCAGAATGCCGTAGCCTTTCTCCAGGTCGTAGGGCCCTGGCAAGGCCTCTGTTGTCGCGGCACGAATTTCCGGCCCGGTAATGCCTTTGCCCGTGTTTCGGCGCGCCTCAATCAACCGGGCGATGACGCCGGTTGCCTGGGCTGAGGCTGCAGATGTCCCACCAAAGCCAAAGTCACCTCCTTGATGCGATACGAGGCTTGCTGGCTCTTCAGCATACCCGCCATGGCCCAAAATATCCGGTGCAGGCACATAGTTAAACATCTCCGTACCGGGCGGCACACGCGGCGCGGACGGGTCTTCATCCCTGTCGCTGGGACAGAGAAAGCACAGGCCCGCGCCCGTTTGGCTGTACCCTGCGGGCTCAAGAGCCGAAAGACGATTTGTTGGATCGCTGAGTTTGGCCGATCCCACTACGATGATACCGGTGTCGGCAAATGGGTCTTTGGCCTGTTCCTTGGCTAGAGCTGCCGCTAGGTCCAGCTGCGCTTTTTCGATGCGCAAACCGTCATGCGCAATCATCTCACGCACCCATTCCAAACCCTCTTTGTCGCGCAAGGCACCTCTGACGCCTGCAAAATCGTCGGCGGCACCAGGATAAGAAATCGACGTCGTGCCATCGTTGCCTGACGGGATGACGATGGGGACATAGAGGCTGCTGACAAGGATTGCTAACGCCAGCGGATCACAAGGCAGCTTGCTGAACTCACTGTTATCAATGTCTTTATCTTTGTCATCTTTTCCCCATTTATCTGGGTAAGTCCCTTCGCCGGGACGCACGAAAGGAGGACCGACCAGAATGACGTCCGCCGAAGCTGCACCAAATGCCATGTCCAAAATGACATTTGCAATCTTCACTCTGTTGCCATGGTTATCCGCTAGCCGAGTTGTCACCCGCGCGAGGCTCAGTTTGGACTGCGGCGCGGTTCCGTAAAACCCCTCGATCCCATCTGCGGGCGTGCCTGCGATCAGGCCCGCCATAGCCGTGCCGTGACCGTTGCCCTTTGACGAAAACGCAAGCCGTCCATCGCTGAACTCGGAGTAATCTGCATTGAAGATCACCGATGAGTTAGACCACGCGGCAGGGTCGCCTGTCGCCGCAAGAGCTGTGTCGATGGCATGATCACCATTACGGTCAAAAACCGGATGCGTGACATCGACAGGCCCATCGACAAGCCCGACCATCACGCCTTCGCCACCGGTTTCAGGAGCAAGACCACCCGCACCGATACCCAGTCGCTCCAGAGACCATTGATCCAAAGGTACCACGCCGGGTGGAACCGGGAGACGCTCAGGCGTCGGACCATTTCCAAGATAGGGCGAGGGACCTGCGTCGTAGGATTGCACATCCTTGATCGCCTCAACGAAGAGCTCGTCAAAGATCTCGCGCAAATCCGTAAAGGCCGCCGCAGCGATATCGGCCCCGGAGGTGCCGTCTGAGGC
>JBCCNY010000330.1:0-3945 GCA_039025595.1 Pseudomonadota bacterium
GGCGCTGGGCTTCGACCGACCTTGTGCCAACTCGCTCGATGCCGTGAGCGACCGGGATTTTGCTTTGGAGTTTCTGGCTGCGGCCAGCATTTGCGCCATGCATCTGAGCCGGTTGTCCGAAGAGCTCGTGATCTGGTCATCGGCGCAGTTCCGCTTTGTGGCCATGAGCGACCGGTTCTCGACCGGATCTTCGATTATGCCGCAGAAAAAGAACCCGGACGCGGCCGAATTGATCCGTGCCAAGATCGGACGCATTCTGGGTGCCAACGTGGCCTTGCTGACCGTGATGAAGGGGCTGCCACTGACCTATTCGAAGGACATGCAGGAGGACAAAGAACAGGTCTTCGATGCCGCCGACAACCTTTTGCTCTCGCTGGCGGCCATGACAGGGATGATTGGTGATCTCAGCGCTAACAAGGCTGCACTAGAAGACGCCTCAACGTCCGGCTTTTCCACGGCGACGGATCTGGCGGATTGGCTGGTACGGGTTGTTGGCATGCCCTTCCGTGAGGCGCATCATGCGACGGGCCGTGCCGTTGCGCTTGCCGAGACACGCGGCTGCGATCTGGCGGAATTGCCGCTGGAAGATCTCCAAAGCGTGCATGGTGATATCACCGAATCCGTCTATGATGTATTGAGCGTGCACAAGTCGGTCGCCTCGCGTCAGAGCTATGGCGGCACCTCACCCACCCGTGTGCGCGAGCAGATTTCGAAATGGAAGGGTGTGCTGACATGAGTACGAAAACGACCTTTCAAGTAATGTCACTTCTGGCGCTTCTTGCCGTGGCGGGCTGCGGGGTTGATGGCGAGCCCGAGGCGCCGCCACCTCCAACCACCACCTCGACATCCGCGACGATCGGTGTCGGCTCAAATGGTGTCAGTGGCGGGGTGGCGACGACAATATCACGCGGCAGCTTTTCACTGACTTTAGGCACGGGAACCGGTCGGGGGTGTCGTGGCGGCTATTGGGGACGATGCTGGTGAAGTACGTCTTTCTCGCCCTCGCCGTATGGGGGGCGATCCACCCGATGTACTATTTCATCTCGTGGTTCAATGCGAATGGATATGACATCATGGCGATGGTTGACGCTTGGCATGTCAATGACGCGACCAGCGGTTTGGTGTGGGATCTGACCGTTGCGGCTGCGGCGCTCACGCTCTGGGTTATCTGGGAAACTGTCAAAGCTCGGGATTGGCTTCGTCTGATTGCGATTCCCGCCACGTTCTGCATTGGCGTCAGCTGCGGGCTACCACTTTATCTTTTCCTGCGGATCCGGCGTGACTAGCCTGAATTTCGGCTTACAGACTATTTTCAAGTATTTCTCATACGTTTGATCCTGCCGATAGACTTAGGTCTTATTTCTGTTTTTGGACCGAAGCGCGCCGTTGACAAACCGCGCCATTTGTCGCGAAACAAGGACCAACCGTCACTCGCCAGCGGACGAGAAGCTACCCGCTATGCGAGAGAAGTGGTCACTCGCTAAAGCCCAAGCCTCGGCCGGTTGCACAAACGCAGGATTGGCGCGGACTTGCGCTCGTTGGTAACGAGTTCTTTGTCCAGGACGCAATCATCGTTCATACTTTCACTCAGCGGGTCGCCTGCGGAAAAAAAATCAAGCTTGAGGAAATAGAGATGCTGTATCACAAGCTTCAGGGATGGATCGGGCTGGCATTGGTGCTAAGCGCCGCTGGGGTACAGGCGCAACAATCCGAGGAAGAACTGGCAAGGCAATTGTCTAACCCGGTTGCGGCGCTGATCAGCGTCCCCTTTCAGTTGAACTATGATGAGAACATCGGGGCGGATGAGAGCGGCTCTCGGTGGGTCCTGAATATCCAACCGGTCATTCCCTTCGACCTCTCGAACAATTGGAATCTGATTTCCCGAACAATTGTGCCTGTCACCTCGACGGACGGAATTCCACCAGGCTCGGATCGGGAAACAGGCTTGGGAGACACTGTGCAGAGCTTCTTCTTTTCGCCGAAGCAGCCCAGTTCTGGTGGGTGGATTTGGGGCGCCGGCCCTGTTTTTCTGCTGCCAACTTCTACCGATGATCGGTTCGGCCCCGGAGAATGGGGCGCTGGTCCGACAGGGGTCGCTTTGCGCCAAACGGGTGCGTGGACCTATGGTGGTCTTGCAAATCACGTATGGGATATCGGCGGCGACGTCGACATCAATCAGACGTTCCTGCAGCCATTTGTGTCCTATACGACGCCTGAGGCTTGGACTTTCTCGTTGAATGCCGAGACCACCTATAATTGGGAATCCGAGCAATGGTCGGTTCCTATCAATGGGGTTGTGACGAAGCTCATACAGATCGGGTCGCAGAATGTAAGTGTTGGCGGCGGCGTAAGGTACTGGGCGGATGGACCGGATAGCGGCCCGGACGGATGGGGAGCCCGGTTCGTTGTGACCCTGCTTTTCCCAAGGTGAGATTTCTGCAAGCCGGGTGTTAGCGGCGCTGGTGGCAGAGCAAGTACATACTGGGTGCAGATGGGTCCTTCGCTCTGATCGGTATGAGCGTGATCTTCGGGACAAGGTAACCGGGTTATCCGTTCAGCTGTCATAATCCAATTTGCTGCAGACGGTGCGTCGCATTGCGTCTGGCGGTGTGGATGATAAGACAGCGCACTTGTTGGAAAAGGTGCGGTGCGCCATGGATCATTTTTTCTACAGGGACGGTGCATTGTTCGCAGAGGACGTGCCGGTTGCGGAGATTGCGGCGCAGGTGGGCACGCCGTTTTACTGCTATTCCACAGCAACCCTGACCCGTCATTTCAAGCTGTTTGATGACGCGCTCGGAGATCTGCCGCATCTCGTCTGTTACGCGATGAAGGCGGCGAGCAATCAGGCAATCCTGAAAACTCTGGCTGGTTTGGGCGCCGGTATGGATGTTGTGTCCGGCGGAGAATATCGACGCGCACGGGCCGCCGGTGTGCCGGGCGAGCGGATTGTGTTCTCTGGCGTGGGCAAAACCCGAGAGGAAATGCGCCTCGCCCTGACCGGAGGGATCCGTCAATTCAACGTCGAGAGCGAGCCGGAGATGACCGCGCTCAGCGAGGTGGCCGAAAGCCTCGGTGTCGAGGCTCCGATCACGGTGCGCGTCAATCCGGATGTGGATGCAAAAACCCATGCCAAGATCGCCACCGGAAAATCTGAAAACAAGTTTGGCATTCCGATTTCCCGGGCGCGCGAGGTCTATTCCCATGCCGCAGGTCTACCTGGGTTGAAGGTGATCGGGATCGATGTGCATATCGGAAGCCAACTGACCGATTTGGCGCCGTTTCGACTGGCCTATCAAAGAGTGGCCGAGCTCACCGAGCAGTTGCGCACCGATGGCCACGAGATCACGCGGCTCGATCTTGGGGGAGGCCTGGGCATTCCCTATACGCAATCCAACGAGGCGCCGCCGCTGCCGATGGATTACGGTGCTCTGATCAGGGAAACCGTAGGGCATCTGGGTTGTGAGATCGAGATCGAGCCGGGTCGTCTGGTGGTGGGCAATGCGGGTATCCTCGTGACGCAGGTTACCTACGTCAAATCGGGCGAAGGACGCGATTTCCTGATTCTGGACGGCGCAATGAACGATCTGATCCGTCCGGCCATGTATGAGGCGCATCACGACATTATCCCCGTCATAGAGCCGGAACACGATACCGCGGTTGCGCCTTTCGACATTGTCGGACCGGTCTGCGAATCGGGCGACACCTTTGCCAAAGGCCGTATGATGCCGCCGCTGGCCGCGGGCGATTTGGTGGCCTTTCGGGGTGCCGGCGCTTATGGCGCGGTGATGGCAAGCGAATACAACACCAGACCCCTTGTACCGGAGGTTTTGGTGCATGAGCATCAATTCGCCGTCATTCGGCCTCGGCCGACCTTTGACGAGATCATAAATCGCGATAGTATCCCAGCGTGGCTGTAATGTTGGCCGCGTCACCTTTTCGCAA
>JBCCNY010000331.1:0-3925 GCA_039025595.1 Pseudomonadota bacterium
AAGGTGACGGCGGCAAAACCACGTTCGACCATCCGCTCGGCATAGACGCGCGGCATCTGTTCTTGCACGCTTGTCCAGGCACCTGTGACAACAACCGTGGGCAGAGCAGAGCCATCATGCCCCTCGGGCAAAAACAACGTACCGGAGAGCGTTACGCCCCCATTTGCAAAGCTCAAGCTGCGCGTTTCGACCTGAGCGAGCGCTGCTGTTGTGGCCATGAGAGAGGCGGTGGCGGCGAGAACGAGGGTTGTCATAGCAATGTCTCCTTGAGCACTGGTTCTGTTTGTTTAGATGAGACAGAGATATCGCGTCGCCGGGGGGCGCACTTGCACAGGACTGCTGGAGTTTTGAACATCCCTGCTTCGTTTTGCAAAGTCAGGAGATACTGGCGCGATATTGTCTGGGAGTTTGGCCCGTGACCTGCTTGAAGCTGCGCGAGAAATGCGCCTGATCGGCAAAGCCGCAATCCATCGCAATCTGACCCAATGGGCGCGCGGGATCGGTGATCATTTTGGCCGCCTGTTCAATCCGATAGGCCAGCAGGTACTGCATCGGCGTGGATCCCATCGTCTCTTTAAAGACGCGGCTGAAATGTGAGGCGCTCATACCGGCCTCTCGTGCCAAATCCTCCACCGTGATCGTCTGGTCGAGCCGCGCGCGCATTACCGCAAGCACGCGGTGGAAATGCGCGGCGCTGAACCGGGCCGAGAGAGCCACGTCCTCTGGTCGCTTCTGGCCGTACCGCTTGAGAAGTTTGACCAGCAATACACGGCTCATCGCCTCGAACATGACGCCAGACGAAATGTCATCGGCATCCAGCGAATCCCGCAGCATCACACCGGCCTGGCACAGGTCTTCATCCACGAATTGCGGGATATCGCGCAATTGCTGAGTATCGAGCAGCAAGCCCAATTCCGTCTCGGCAAACCGCGCCACCTTGTCCGGATCCAGCGTGACGATGATCACGTCAGAGGTCGCAAACCAGCGCCAGCCCGAGCGCATTCCTGCAGGGGTCACGATCACTTCGTGCTCATTTAGGGTGAAGTCACGCCGAACACCGTCGCGGGTATTTTGAACACGGTGCGGCTCTTTGCGCAGGTTGAGCAGCACATGGTGCTCTGAAAAGACCGCCTCCGGCATGCTGTCAGGCTCCGCCCGGAAATACTGAACACTCATCAAATCTGCCGCTGCCGGTTGGTCAAGCGCATCGCTGGTGAGCAGCGGCAGTGCAGAAATGACGTCTCGGTATCTTCGGGGCATCGCGGTCTCCGCCATAGATGTAAATCACCAGTGGAAGCGCGCAACCGACCACCGATACCGGAGCTCTGGTTCATTTACGACACGTGGTCGCAAATAAGCGCGACGAAAGGACTGCGCAGGCCGATAGTCGGAATACCCTGTGCGACAGGGCCAACACAGATTTCGGACATTATCATGACGACGCAGAACACTTCTCCGTCGGTCGCTGCCCCTGTGCGGCCACGCTCTCGCGCCATCCAAGGCATTCTATGCGTTGAGATCGGTATGATTTTCTTTGCCGCACAAGATGCCCTGATGAAGTCACTGTTGGAGAGTTACCCGGTCTGGTTGTTGATTTTCATTCGATCGCTCATCGCGATGGCCACATTGATCCCCCTAATCCTCTGGCTCGGCGCACCGTACCGGGTGTTTTCCCCACTTTGGCCACTTCATCTGATCAGAGGGACGCTTTTTGCCGCCGGTTTTTCCCTGTTCTACGCGGCCTTTCCTTTCATGGGTTTGGCCGAAGTTGTCACGATCTTTTTCTCCGCCCCACTGATCACCGCAGTGATGGCCGCCCTTTTCCTGAAAGAGAAAATAGGCTGGCACAGAACCAGCGCCTTGGTTGTCGGATTTGCAGGAGTGCTCATCGCGATCAACCCAACGGCGGCTGGTTTTACGTGGATTAGCATTCTGCCGCTGATATGCGCCGTGCTCTATTCGGCCTCGCAGGTGATGGCGCGACAGATTGGCGAACGGGAAACATCGCTCACCGTTGGCTTAAACACCCTGTTTTTCGCGGGCGTCGCCATCCTGCCTCTGGGATGGGCCGTGAATACGGTCCTCCCGCAAGTTGGCCAGTTTCCGCATCTTGCGATGGCGATTGCCGGAGATGTCACGCAGGACTGGCTGTGGCTTTTGCTGATCGGGATCATTGGCATGTGCGGCTACACCCTGTTGTCGCGCGCCTATCAAGTGGCCGATGCCAGTCTCGTGGCGCCTTTCGACTACACCTACCTTCCGATCGCGGCCGTGCTTGGCTACGTCCTTTGGGGCGAGATCCCCCCGACCGCGACATTGCTGGGCATGGTGCTGATTGTCGGGTCCGGGCTCTATCTGGGGTATCGAGAGCTGCGCGCCATGGCAGGTCGCGACGAGGCAGCGTTGGTGGGAGAGACCGTCTTTCCCCCGACATCGGTTCCGATCACGCAGATACCCGAAGAAGAACAAAGCAGTGTCCCGCCTGCGCACGAAGACAAGCTGTAAGTGTCTGCATTTGGCTGTTAGTCTCTGGCGAAACACGACCAGGGAGAGGTTCTCATGAAAAAGCCAATCGCGGCGCTCGCCGTCTCATCAATCCTTGTGCTGAATGCCTGCGGCAACCTCACGCCAGAACAGAAGAACGACGTGGGTGTGGCCACGATTGGCGCCGTTGCGGCCGGGGCAACAGCAGCAGTACTGTTCAATGCCAATGCGGGATGGACGGTCGCCGCCGCTCTGGCCGGAGCCGCGGCTGGCGTTCTCATTGCGAGCAATAGTCGAACCGGCGAATGCGCCTACGCGGATGGCAATGGGGGTTACGTCACGCGACCATGTGACTGACCCGCGCCACGTATGAGCGGATAAAATCTAGCTGCTTTGGCGTCATCCGGGGACAGTCCATTCGAGACGTCGCAGGCTGAAACCCCAGAACCGCCAAAGCAGAAAAACTGCCGCCAGCGCTAATCCGAGTGCCAGGCCCAGCCAGATGCCGACCCCGCCGAGCCCAACGCCGAAGCCCAGCCAATAGCTGACAGGCACCCCCACCGCCCAATAGCTGATCGATGCGATGATCATCGGCACTTTGGTATCCTGCACCCCGCGCAAGAGCCCCAGCGCCATAACCTGCAACGCATCCGCCAGCTGAAAGAGCGCTGCGGCCGCCAAAAGCCCGACCCCCACCGCCATCACAGCCGCCTTTTCGGTCTCCTCGGGATGCATGAAAAGGGCAATCATCGGCTCCGGCAGCACAAGAAAAAGCACGACGGTGACCAGCGCAAAGACCGAGGATAACGTGAGGATCACCTTTCCCCCGTCTCTCAAACTGGTGAGGTTGCGCGCGCCATAGGCCTGCCCGGCCCGCACCGTGGCCACATTGCTGAGGCCCATATGCACCATGAAGGTCAGCGCCGAGATCTGAAGCGCGATCCCATGCGCGGCCAGAGCGACCGTCCCCAGCCATCCCATCATCATCGTGGAGGCGGCAAAGAGACCCACTTCGGCAAGATTGGTGATCCCGATAGGCCAACCCAACCGAAAGACGTCGCCAAAAGCCGCCCAATCCGGGCGCCAGACCCGCTGAAACAGCGCATGCTGGGGCAAAATCCGCGCGGCATATATGGCAAGCACAACAAAACTGGCAGCCGTCACGAGAAGCGAGGCAATGGCCGCCCCGCGCACACCGAGTTCTGGCGCGCCCCAATTTCCGAAAATCAGGATGTAGTTCACCAAGACATTGAGCGGAAGCGCCGCCAGCGTGACCCACATCACGACCTGGGTCCGCTCGAGCGCGGAGAGGTATGATTTCAGAACCATGACCAGCAAGGCTGGCAACAGCGTGAAGCCCACGACCTGCGTATACTCGCCCGCAAGCTCCGCAAGGTCTGGATCTTGACCCAAGGCTCGGAAAATCGGTGCGGCAAAGATC
>JBCCNY010000332.1:0-3921 GCA_039025595.1 Pseudomonadota bacterium
AATGCATGCCTCAACAAAAATCGGCACCCTTGCCTGTGGGCTGATCATAGCGGGAAGCGCGGTCTTTTTCGCCGATTCCCAGATCTCGATCCGCGCAATCGCCATCATTTTATTTCTGCTGCTCACGGCCCCGATCGCGGCCCATATGATCGGGCGCGCGGCTGTTTCAACCGGGGTCCCGCTTTGGGAGAATAAGGCCGCCAAAGGATCCGATGACCAAAGCGTCCAAGAATAGACTCAGCCCTGCGGGCAGGACGAAAGGCGTCTGACTAGGGCAGCGGGCGAGGAGCCACGAAGTGGCGCACGATAGGGCCAGTGCTGCGGGAATCGAATGCTCTGACGATCTTCTGGGCGACTTCATCTTCGTGGGTCATCCGCTGATGTTGCGCCAGATGCTCGGCCCAACTGGGCAAATGAAAGCTCTCGATCCAAACACCCGGGGTTTCGACGCTTTCATGCAAATGCCAGCTGGTCGCGCCGTCGCGCAGACGCTCGCGTGAAAACAAGGCAATCGCCTCTAGGAACTCATCTGTGCGATTGCGATCAACAACGTACTCGACCGTCACCAGCGCCGGGCTGTCATTTGACTGCGCCTCGGTCAGCACCGGCGCGGCGGGCCAGGCCAGCGCTTGGCTAAGATCGAGCGTTTCGCCCTGACCAATCACGAAGCGCCGTGTGAGGGGAATACCGGCGAGCAGTCCCACTGCCGCGATCAAAAGTGTCACAGGTACAGATGTGGCTTGCGCAACCTGTCCCCAGACAAGCGAGCCCAAAGCCATAGCGCCAAAGAACACCATCAAAAAGACCGATAGGCCACGCGCGCGTACCCAGTCTGGCAACGCGGTTTGAGCGGAGACATTAAACGAGGTCAAAACAGCGATCCAGGACAGACCTCCAAGGAACGCCGCGGCGAGCAGCCCCGCCTGCCCCGGCAGCAGCGCCATGGCGACCAGTGCCAGAGCGGTGCCGCCCGTTCCGACCATCACAGTCTGGTCCGATGTCATCCGAGACTGCAGCCGCGGCAAAATCAACGCGCCCGTAACTGCCCCGGCGCCAATCAGACCCATCAGCGCGCCGTAAAGCTCGGCCCCGCCGCCCTCGGCCTGCCGTGCGATCAGCGGCAGAAGCGCCCAGTAGGCAGAGGCAAATAGGAAAAACGCAGCCCCGCGTATCGCGGTGGCGCGCATCGCGCTGTTATGGCGAACATGTCTAAGACCCGTCAGCATATCGCCCGCGATTGTGCCCGTCACCGGACGGCGCGGCATTCTCTCGGGCCGCCAAAGCAGGAGCGCCGCAAGAATGACGAGAAAACTCAGCGCATTGAGCGCAAAGGGCGCCGCAAGCCCTACGCTGGCGATCAATAGACCAGCCAGCGCTGGCCCGATCGCCCGGCTGAGATTGATGCCCATCGAGTTGAGCGCAATGGCGGGTTTGAGTTTTGGTCGGGGGACAAGCTGAGGCACAATCGCTTGCCAGGCGGGCGCCATGAAGGCCGCACCTGTGCCCAAAATCAGAGTAAAGATGATCAAAAGCGTGGGCGTCATCACCTCAAACCAGACCAGCACAGCGAGGATTGAAACGACGACAAACAGGCCGCAGTTGATCGCGATCAACATGGCGCGCTTGTCCACGCGATCGGCCAGAGCCCCAGCCAGAAGGGCAAACAGGAACACCGGCAGCGTCGTTGCCGCCTGTACGAGTGTGACCACGGCCGGGCTCGGGTTGAGCGTGGTCATCAGCCAGCCCGCGCCCACCTCATGCATCCAGGTTCCGGTGTTCGAGACCAGAGTGGCCGTCCAGAGCAAAGCAAAGCCTGTATGCGCAAAAGGCGAAAACGCGCCCTGGGCCGGAGCCGGCTTCGCCGTCGTGGGCTGGTCCGAAGCCGGAGTGCTACCACTGGATGACATCGTCGAGTTCCTCGCGGTGCTTTGCGGCATAGCTCCGCAGAAATGGGCAGAGCGGCACGATGCGTTGGCCGCGATGTCGCGCATCCGCAATCACGCGCGTGGCGAGTGCACCTGCCAGACCCTGCCCACGCAAGGCGTCCGGCACGAAGGTATGATCCACGATGATCAGGCTGTCGGATACTTTGGAGGTTGTCAGCTCCGCCTCTGCTTTCGCACCTTCGGGGCGGGCGCCATAGCGACCTTTGGTGTCACTTTCACTATACGTGATCTCAATCGTTGTCATCTTGGTGTCTCCTTATTCGGTCCGAGGCGCCTCACCGATCGTTGACCGCACAATCAGTGCCATACCCGGTCGCAACAGACCCTCCGGATTGGGAACATCTGCCCAGACATCCAGAGTGCCCGCGTCCAGATCAACCCGGATGGAAGTCCCGCCCGGGCGGACGTCTTGCGCCAGAACAAGCCCATCCTCCATCACAAGCTCCAAACTGACGCGCTCCAAAAGCGCCTCGGCGCTGCGCGCGCCTGTCCGGTCCAGCTGAGTCAGACGTTCACTATAAGGTACGGCATAGACCACGCGCACCGGGTTCAGTTGAACAATCTCGAAAAGCGGTGGGTTCCCCGCATCGAATTCGAGTATCGCCCCCGCGACGGCACGCGGCGCTTCGATAAATCCCGCCAATGGCGCGAGAATTTCAGTATCCGCCAAAGCCGTACGCGCCTGCTCCAGCGCCACCTCCGCAGCACGGCGTTCGGCCCGGGCAAGCGCACGTTCTGTGCCCGCATCCTCCAGCCCGACACCGGAGCCTGCTCCGGATTGCGACAGACGTTGCGCCCGCGCCAATTGAGCCTCCGCCTGATCCACCAAAGCCTCAGCGCGCATCAGATCGGCTTCTGCCGCCTGCACGGCAAGACGGGCCAGATCGTCTTCGAGACGCGCCAGAACCATCCCGGTCTCGACCTCTTGACCCGCCGTGACGTAAACTTCCGCCAGACGCCCCTCGACACGGGAATAAACATAGGCACGTGTGGACGCTTCGACCCGGCCTTCGAAACTAAGCGTCTCTGCCTCCGCACGGATCGACCCGCCGACCAGAATGACCAGCACAAGCATCATCAGACGCGTGGTGTTGAACCCGAAACGAGAGCCAATCCTCATGCCGCCCGCGCTCCGGGTGCGCCAAAGACCGGGACAGGCGACCAGTCTGGCAATTCGGGAAGTTGTGCAGGGGCGTGGACCGTAAAAGGTCCTTTGGCGTGAACGATCTTTCCCCCGACAAGGGTCATATCCGCCTCAATATCGGCGATCTGATCTTCGGGCACAGCAAAGTAGTCGCGATCAAGCACGGCGAGATCGGCAAATTGTCCTGATTTGATCTGGCCCTTTTTGCCGTCTTCCCGGCTGAACCAGGCCCCGGCCGACGTCCAGTGGCGCAACGCGTCGTGGCGGTCGAGCCGGTTGTCTTCTGCCCAGATCACATCGCCGCCGCGTCCCTTGCCCGAGACCGCCCAGTGGATCGCCAGCCAGGGATTGTAGGATGACACCCGTGTGGCATCCGTTCCTGCGGCCAATGGGGTCCCGGCTTTCATCATCTTCTTGACTGGCATCACCTCACGCAACGCGTCGGTCCCATACCGCGCCTCATAGGCGCTGGCCTGAAACGCGATACGGTTCTGATAGCTGATCCCGCCGCCTAGGCGCGCTACCCAATCCATCGTCGCGGTCGAGATCGTCTCGCCATGATCAAAGATCCAGTTCAACTCTTCGAGGCCTTGGCCCTGCCCCACCTCTTCGATGAGGTTCAGCAGGCGATGCGCGCTCTCTTCATAGGTGCAGTGAAACCGGATCGGCCAGCGGTTTTCGAACAGGAATTCAAGCACCGGGCGCAGATCGCCCTCCATCCGCTTGGCAAGCTCGGGCCGGGGGTAAGAGAAATCCTCGAAATCATAGGCCGAGGCCACCAGCATCTCGCCCGCGCCCACGCATTTGAGGAAATCATCGCCCTGATCGGGC
>JBCCNY010000333.1:0-3918 GCA_039025595.1 Pseudomonadota bacterium
AAAGAGCGTATCGAAGAGCGGATTGGTCATGACAAGTTCCTAAGCACTCTTTTTGACGCCGGCGACGCTCAGCGCTCGAATGTCAGCGGACATCGCTATTTCCCCGCTCGAAGCAAATCGCTCATGGTTCAACGATGTTCGACTGAGATCATAACGATAGTTGACCATGAACCCCCTTGACTGTCGCATGCCTTTTTCTGTTATGTCACCGTTCGCGTTGAGCCTGTATATCTCGGCGCCGTTTCCGAGGTGAAACCGGGCGACAGGATCAAGCGGCATTCCACGATCACCCTTGGCTGTCACAAGGTATCGTGCGCCGTGAGACAAAAGTTCTTCATCATCGCTATCTGTTGTAAGTCCATTTTCGTTCAACCATGTGGTAAATCCTGGGATTGGGGAAAGCGTCACAAACGAATTTAGATTGGCAAGTTCGGCGGACAGATCGATTGCCACTTGTTTTATCAAGGAATTGCCAAAAGATATATTTGCCAGTCCCGCTTGGCAATTTGAGATAGAATAAAACGCCGCCGTGTCGGCATCCTCACCATTGAGATACTCTCGATCTTCTGCCAAAAGCGATTGAATTGAACCGGGTGTTCCTGTTGTCAGCGCGACCTCGACAAATATCAACGGCTCGTCCGGCATCGCGGGGTGAAAGAAGGCAAAACAACGACGGTCTTCGGGTTCGAGACGGCGGCGCAATTCCTCCCAGGTGTCGATGGCATGCACGGCCTCATAGGCGATGATCTTTTCCAGAATATGCGCCGGGCTCGACCAGTTGACCGGGCGAAGCACCAAGAATCCGCGGTTAAACCAGCTGCCAAGTAGATGGCGGAAATCAAGATCCAAAAGATCAAGGCTCGGCTTGCCCTTTGAGAGACGCAAGAGATCGGCGCGCATAGCCACCAAAGCCTCGGTCCCGCCGGCGGCTTGATTGAGGCGTCTGATGAGTTCTTGTCGCGCGGGCTCGGCGGCGGACATGAAGTCGCGATAGGTCTTCTTGGACGGGGTTTTTTCGTAAGAGGACAGCGCTTTGCGGACCTGTCCGGGATTGATCGTCAAATCCTCGGCAAGATATCGAAAAAATTCAACCTTCTCCTCATCACCAGCCGATCCAAACTTGTCAAGAATGGCTTGTGCCAGCGCCTGCCCGCTTGTTTCGCCTGACGTGCTCAGCAAATCGGACATAAGGGTTCGCAGTGGCCGGTCATCATCGACAGGTTTACGCCTTAGAAGATCATAGCGCCGGTCGAACAGGTTTGACAGGAGATCAGCGAGCAGTGTCAAATTGCCGGCCCCATCACGAGGTCAGGCAACCAAAGGGCAAGCTCTGGGAAAAGGCATAGCAGTATGATGGCGACGACCATACAGGCCACATAGGGTAGCGACCCCACCAGAATGGTCTTGAGTTTAATGTCGGGCGCGATCCCGTTGATCACATAGAGGTTGAGACCCACCGGAGGTGAAATCAACCCAATTTCCATGTTAATCGTGAGGACAACGGCAAACCAGATCGGGTCAAAACCGGCGGTTGTGATGATCGGCAGCAAGATAGGGGCGGCCATCAAAATGACGGCCACCGGTGGCAGGAAGAAACCAGCGACGAGCAGAAAGAGATTGATCATTCCCATCAACACCCAACGGTTCACGTCAAGCGAGCCGATCCATTCCGCAATCGCCTGAGTGATGAAAAGAGACGACAGCATGTAGCTGAACACACCAGCAGCCCCGATGATAAACAGGATCATGACAGATTCTTTGGTGCTGTCTCTCAGGACTTCCCAGATCTTGAACGGCGACCATAGCTTGTAGATCACCATCGCGATCAGCAGACAAAGAAGGGCGCCGACCGCGGCCGTCTCGGACGGTGTCGCGATGCCGCCGTACATGGCGTAGAGCACGCCGATGATGATCGCGATGAAGGGCAGAACACGAGGCAGGATTTCGACCCTTTGGCGCCATGTGTACATGGTCGACTTCAATACCCTGGCATCCCCTGATTTCCAAGTTGAATAGAGCGACCAGACCATGAACAAAGACACGAGCAAAAGCCCCGGGATCACACCAGCGAGGAACAACCGTCCGATCGAGGTCTCCGTCGCGACGCCGTAGACAATCATCGTCACAGAAGGCGGGATCAGAATGCCGAGCGTTCCGCCTGCCGCAATTGAACCGGCCGCGACAGAGTCCGGGTACCCGCGTTTGCGCATTTCGGGGATGCCCATTTTTCCAATGGCCGCGCAGGTTGCCGGGCTCGATCCGGACATGGCAGAAAACAAAGCACATGCGCCGAGGTTTGACACAACAAGCCCCCCTGGCACGCGGGTCAACCACCTCTCAAGCGCCTCATAAAGGTCCGCCCCCGCCCGCGTAGAGGCAATCGCCGCGCCCATGATGATAAACATCGGGATCGACAGCAGCGCAAAGTTGTTCAGTTTGCCGAAAAAGATCTCGGGCACGAGGCTCAGGGCCGACATTCCGTCGAACACAATCAGGAAGCCGACGGAAACGACGAGCAAACCTGCGGCCACGGAGATGCCGGAGAAAAGGACACCGATGGTGACAAGCGCGACGATGGATCCAAGCGTGATAGGGTCCATTAGTCCGCCCGCTCCGCGATATCTGTCAGAGTGGCGTCCGCGCCCAGACCAAAAGGTTCTTCGATCCGCATCAACATCGCGGCGAAATCAGCCGCAACCTGCAGCGCATAAAGACCGAAACCCACGGGTAAAGCGAGGTATGGAACCCAGAGTTTCGGATTCCATGGCGTATTGGAAGTCTCGCCCCAATCCCACGCCTCATGCCAGAAGGAATAGCCATACCACAGCATGCCACCCGACACCCCAAATGTCAGACCCAGAACGAGAAACGCCAAGACCTTGCGCGCCCTGGTTGGCAGCATGAGAGGCAGGAGATCGACATTCACGTGCCCGCGCAGATATTGTACGTAGGGGAGCCCAAGCATGGTGGCCGCAATCATCATGTAGGTCACGCCCTCGGTCTGCCAGAACGTCGAACTGTTCAGCACAAACCGGATAAAGATCATCTGACAGGTCACCATCACCGATGCCAGGATAAGCAGGGCAGAGACGATCCCCGCGGCTTGGCTCAGGACGCCAATTCCACGCAAAAGCGGGTTACCGCCGTGGGGAGCTGTCCCCTGGGACGAGAGGGAGCCTGACATCAAGGCCTCATA
Organism: Pseudomonadota bacterium; assembly: GCA_039025595.1. GTDB lineage: Bacteria > Pseudomonadota > Alphaproteobacteria > Rhodobacterales > Rhodobacteraceae > Roseovarius. Next base: position 3,197 of record JBCCNY010000333.1, read on the forward strand.
GTTTCGGGAGTTCGGGATTTGCCGGGCACCCAATTCGGGCGCCCGGCCCTATCAATCACTCGACGGAGAGTGCGAGATCGAGCAGTTTCTGGCCATCCGCCGATCCCTCAAGGAAAGCTGCATAAGACGTCTGTTGCGCAATCGCACGCCATGCATCGAATTCTTCCTGGGTCATCTCAGCGATTTCGACGCCATTTTTCGCGAAGGTTTCGCGCGCCGCGCCATCCTGCTTCTTGGCTTCCTCAAGATAGAACGCTTCAGCTTTTGCAGAGGCGGCCATCAAGGCAGCCTGTTGCTCTTCCGTCAGGCCATCAAACACCGATTTATTCATCAGCATTGGCTGATACATAAACCAGAGCGCAAAATCGCCCGCTGGGGTAAAGCAGGACACCTGCTCGTAGATGCGGAAGCTGACAAAGGACGACGAGGACGTATTCGCCGCATCCAAAATGCCCGTCTGCATCGCATTGTAAATGTCGGCTGACGACATCGACGCAATAGACGCACCCGCGCCTGCGAGCATCTGCTCAAACGCCTTACCAGCCGCGCGGGTCTGCAAGCCCTGAACGTGATCTGGCGATGTAATGCACTTGTCCTTCCCAGCAAAACCGCCCGCGAGATAGCCGTGCACCAGCACCATGACGTCGTCTTCGGCCATGATGCCTTCAATTTCCTCCATGAACGGGCTTTCGTTGAGGCGAGCAGCATGGTCATGGTTTTTC
>JBCCNY010000334.1:0-3916 GCA_039025595.1 Pseudomonadota bacterium
ATCCTCTTGGTTGACATTCGGACAATGCGCCGGGTCTACGGGGATAATCCCATATTGATTGAAAAGATCCGGATCGCCCTCCAGCAGGATCTCAAAGTCGGCCTTGTTGCCAAAACTCACCCAGGTGGCGCGATCGCTCAGTACATAGGCCTCAAGCCCCAAGCCCGTATTGATGGTTGCACCCATGCCCGCGCCAGTTTCCAGATACCAAGTTCCCGAAGCGGGGGCAGGATCAATGCCGGCATCTGCCCATAGAGACATCTCCTTGCTATGCGTGCCGCTATCATCGCTGCGCGACACAAACCGCGCACGGGTTTGCGCAATCTGCTGTAAGGCCGCTCTGATATCTGTCAGATGTCGGAGCATCGCGGGATCGGATGTCGGCCCGATCAGGACAAAGTCGTTGTACATCAGATCATGTCGCATCAGCCCGTACCCTTGGGCCACAAAGGCGTCTTCGGCCTCACGCGCATGAACAATCACCACATCGCCATCACAGCGCGCGGCATTGCGCAAGGCCTGACCGGTGCCGACAGCCACTACGCGCACTGCAATGCCCGTCTGGTGTTCGAAGATCGGCAAGAGATAGTCGTAAAGTCCTGAATTTGCGGTTGAAGTTGTCGACTGCAAGAGCACTGGTTTCGCGAGCGATTTGCTGGATAGGCATAGCAGCAAACTCAGACATAGAATGGTGATCTCAAGGCTTCGTCTTTGTGTCACAACGGGAGCTCTCCTGCCAGATAAGCGCGCGCGGCTTCGTGACCCGGATCACTGAAGAAGCTTCCGGCGTCAGCATGTTTTGCGATCCTACCTCGGTTAAGAAAAACCACGTCATCGGCCAACCGTCGCGCCTGGCCCGGGTCATGTGTCACGAAGATCACTTTCGTGCCCGCCTCCGCGGTCCGGCGCACGATCTTCTCAATCAAACCCGTCGCTGTCGGATCGAGATTTGCCGTCGGCTCATCGAGAAAGAGTACATCGGGGTCCGTTATAAGGGCGCGGGCAAGGGCGAGGCGTTGTTGTTCCCCACCAGAAAGGGCGCGCGCATGGGCCTTGGCCATGTCATTTAGTCCGACCTCCCGCAGGGCGAGGTCGCGGCGGGCGGTGTCCGATCGGCCCCGCGCGCGTAGGATGAAATCGATGTTGCCCGCTACAGTTCGGCGCAACAGAACCGGCCTCTGAAAAACCAGGGACTGGCGCATGGTGATCTGCGGATCCAGCAACCGACCTGACCATAAAATCTCACCCGCACTTGGGTTCATTAACCCATGCAATAAAAGAAGCAGAAGGCTTTTGCCCGCGCCATTCGGGCCCATTAAGATCGTGATGCCCGCTGGCGGAAGGTCAAGCGTGATATCGGCCAGTTTGGCGGCCCCATCAAGGGACAACCCAAGGTTTTTTGTGCGTAAAGACGTCAGGCCTGCGCAATCGGTTTTGTCCGCGCAATCAGACACTAGAAAGTCTCGTCGTACTGAGCCTTAACCCATGGGCCAGCGCGTTCACCACCAATGCCAAGAGCATCAGGATCAAGCCAAGTGCCATCGCCAGCGCGAGATTGCCTCGCGAGGTTTCCAAGGCGATGGCCGTTGTCATAACCCGGGTCAGATGATCGATATTTCCCCCCACAATCATCACGGCGCCGACCTCTGCCGTGGCGCGTCCGAAACCAGCCAGCGCAACTGTCACCAGCGCCAATCTGGCATCGCGGATCAGGGCTAGTATGGTCTGGTCTTTGCGCAATCCGATCGAGCGAAAGAACGACCGGTATTCTCCGTACATGTCTTCAAGCACTTGGCGAGACAATGCAGTCACGATCGGGGCGATGAGAAGGGTTTGCGCGATGATCATCGCCGTTGGTGTGTATAGCAGCCCGAGAAAACCCATGGGTCCGCTGCGCGACAAAGCAAGATAAACCATAAGCCCCACAACAACCGGCGGTAGGCCCATAAGCGCGTTCACAATAACAATCACACCGCCACGTCCTGCAAATGACGTTGTGGCGAGAAACGCACCCAACGGCATGCCTACCAGACAGGATAAAAAGACAGCGCTCAGGCTGACCTTCAGCGATAGCCAAACGATTTCGATCAAGTCGGGATCTGCGCTCAACATCAGCGCAACGGCCAATTCGGCAGCGCTATCCATATCCGCTCTTTCGAGGACGACGTTTCATCATGCTTTCGATTTTTGCCGGTAAATTTGGCGAATTTCCAACGCTTTGTTTGCAGGCGTCGCATTGAAGGTCTATCATCCCCACCTGGCCCAGGAAGACGTAGCACTTACCCGGTAGGGGCGCGGCGAGGTCAGTGATTTGTTCCTCGTCGTTTCGTTTAATTGGAAACGCTGGTCGCGCATGATCAAGTGCCACGCGCCGCAATCTGGACATCCGTCACTATTTTAGGGAATGAGATTCTATCAAGAGCCGCGCGCCGGGAGTTCGATCCGTCGGCCGCCAGGTTCCAATGAACAGACTTGCGCCGTGCTGCATGTAGTGCGACATTCGGTAACTTTTGGCTTGTTCTAAGGTTCTTCGCGCTGATAGACCGACTGGTGGAGACGTGGCCGAGTGGTCGAAGGCGCTCCCCTGCTAAGGGAGTAACGGGGAAACTCGTTCGAGGGTTCGAATCCCTTCGTCTCCGCCACTAAAATTCCGGTGTCATGGTTATTTCTGAATTTTTTTAGACCTGTATTTGTGTATCCCCCATTTTATTCACCTCTGCCGCCTTGACTGGACGATCACCTCAAAACACTCCAAACCGCCGATACCGCATGCACCATCTGCTTTGGATCATGTGGTCGGACACGCTTGTGCCGTCCTCAAGTGAACAATCGCCGATAAATCGGTAATAGCTTCTCTGGCCATTGAGCGTGCATCACACGACCTTGCCTTATACTAGCCTATCCATTTCGGGCGTCGCTCGATTGCGATCAGGCATCACCTATTTGCGGGCTTATGCAACTTCACAGCGTTTCTTTCTTGGTTTGAGCGTAGTACTTCAGGCGTTCTTTTGCTGATCGAATTACGTCTTCGTGCAGATGACACGCTTCAACTAGTTGCTTGGTCCGGAAGAAAGAGATATCGCGCAGGACGGCAGTCACTATTACTGCCTTGACTGTCTTGTCGCCTGAGAACCTTTCCAGTAAACGCGGAAGGGCCGTCGCCACGAGTAAGCGGTTTTCCACGTACATTTAAATTACTTCAGTCGACCGTGTTTCCTTAAGCGACACAAACAGCTCAGGCACGACCATGTTTTTCTTTATCAATGCCTCTCTTCGGCGTTCCCGGCGCGCGGTGTCGCGATCGCTTAATAGATCAACCGATATCGCAGGCACGCTTCTTTTTCTTTGGTCTTTCCGCAAAGTATCGGTGGCTATGGCATTGAGGCTTCGCACTATTTTGCCCCTGCTGGTGAAACTGCATCGGTCGTAGATCATACATCTCACTCTGTTTGCACGCTGTGCCAACTGATTCTGTTTGAACCACCTATTCATTAACAGACATGGTTTTGAGGATTTTCAAAAAACATCTTTCTTTTCCTGATTTATGGCGGTCTGCGTCGACTCCATTTGCGACGGGAAAAACCCACGCCACTAGCGATCACTTAAACTTTTTATCTTGGAGATCGAAATGATCCGAACAAAAAGAACAGTCCCAGGAGCAGTGGCCCTTTCAGCTGTTGCCATCACGGAAATCGCTATGATCATGCTGTTAGTTAGTGGGCTCTCACTCAGCGCGAATAAAGTCGAAGCGCAGGTGAACGTATCAAGATGTTATGCCTACTTTGGCGGTAGCAGCGACATAATGGTTGCGAATAATCCACGTTCGAACCAGCAATGCGTTTCAGCAATCCGTGCTTGCGCCACTGACAGAAGTCTTGGCGGTTGGACTGCAAATTGGGGCTCTTCGGCTAAGCTA
>JBCCNY010000335.1:0-3901 GCA_039025595.1 Pseudomonadota bacterium
CGATCCCGCGGTCGAGCGCGTCTTGCTTTACATCGTTGAGCAGAACCTCGTAGCCCGCGATTGCCATGACATGCGCGATGCCGTTGCCCATCTGGCCCGCGCCGACCACGCCGACGGTGTCGATGCCCATGTTGCCGTCCTTCTTGTTGCGACTGCAGAATAGGCGTCAAGCACGTCCAGCCGCAAGGCCCGAGAACGGAGGGACGCTGCGCCGAATGCCGATGTTAACGCGATTTCAACGCCTGACCTGATACATCCAAACTGGGTGAAAATGAGTATGGTGGGGTTATGCCATTGTTGCGCTTGGGGCAGTCTGCAACCCAGTCAAATATATGCAGATATGGTCGGTCCAAACTGTCTTTTCGAGGACCTGCACGTGACTTGCGGGGCGAGTACATCGCTTGTCTTGGTGGGTCGGAGACATTCGGACAGACTGTGGAAAAACCATTTCCCGAACTGCTTGAGGGCTTGACGGCAAAAAAATGCGTCAATCTCGGCTGGCCAAATGCGGGTATTGATGTGTTTCGGAAGGACCCAGCATTGTCGCAGATCGCCTCGGGCGCGGTTCTGACCATCCTTCAGGTGCCCGGTGCCGTCAATCTGACAACACGTTTCTATAGTGTCCATCCTCGGCGAAACGATCGCGTAACGGGCATCTACGAACCGCTCTTTGATCTCTATCCCGACGTCGATTTTACACAGTTTTCGTTCACGAGGCATTTGCTGGCACATTTACGCGCTGTCTCGCAGGAACGATTTCTTCAGATCCAGGCCGAGCTTGCTGCAGTCTGGACACAAGGTATGAAGCAGATACTGTCCCGGATTGCGGGACCGGTCATTCTGCTCTGGTTTTCCGACCGCGCGCCCGGCGAGAACGGGGATGATCCAGGCGTTTTGTCCGATCCTTCCTTGGTAAGCGCGGAAATGCTGGGGGCTATCTCTGGTCATGTCGCAAGCGTTGTCGCTTGTCCGAGGGGTGTCGACATGACCTCGCGAAGCCCAATCCAGGAACTTGCTGATATTTTTGTCTCTCGGCGAGAGCTGAAACTGCGCCGAGCTCTGCCTGATGCAGATATGCATGAATGGGCCGCTCAGGCGCTTCTCCCGGATGTCCTGCGCTTATGGAAGGGGCCAATTAAAAAGGCCCGCTGAAAAGCGGGCCTTTAGATCAGGCTCAGGATTGCGCCGAAAGCGCCTAGCTGAGCTTTGAGGTCAATTCAGGTACGGCCTCGAATAAATCGGCGACAAGTCCGTAATCGGCCACCTGGAAAATCGGTGCCTCTTCATCCTTGTTGATTGCCACGATCACTTTGCTGTCTTTCATGCCGGCGAGGTGCTGGATCGCGCCCGAGATGCCGACGGCGATGTACAGGTTGGGCGCGACAACTTTGCCCGTCTGTCCGACCTGCCAGTCGTTCGGTGCAAATCCAGAATCCACCGCTGCGCGTGACGCGCCGACTGCAGCGCCGAGCTTATCCGCCAGCCCCTCGATCAAGGCGAAGTCATCTTCGGATCCGACACCGCGTCCGCCGGAGACGACCACACCCGCAGAGGTCAGTTCCGGCCGGTCGGTTTCCGCAACCATGTCTTCAATCCATTCCGACAAGGCCGGGTTCTCCGATACAGAGATTGCTTCAACCGCGGCGGAGCCGCCTTCGCCCGCTGCGTCAAAGGCAGCGGTACGGATTGAAACAACCTTTTTAGCATCGCTTGATTGCACGGTCTGAATCGCGTTTCCCGCGTAGATCGGACGCTCGAATGTATTGCCGTCGACCACGCCTGAAATATCGGAAATGACCATCGCATCGAGCAAAGCCGCGACGCGCGGCAGGATGTTCTTGGCGTCTGTGGTCGCGGGAGCGATGATATGCTCGTAATCGCCCGAAAGGCTTGCGATCAGCGCCGCCGTTGGCTCGGCCAGCCGGTGACCCAACGCGTCATGCTCGGCCACGAGCACCTTAGCTACACCGGCAAGCTTGGACGCTGCTTCACCGGCGCCTGACGCGCTGGCGCCAGCGCAGAGAATGGTCACATCGCCCAATTGCTTAGCCGCTGTCAGCGCCTTGGCTGTCGCATCCACTGCCAATTCGCCGCTATTCACTTCACCGAGAAGAAGTACAGACATCAGACCGCTCCTGCTTCTTTGAGTTTCGACACAAGTTCATCCACAGAGCCCACCATTTCACCCGCTTTACGCGCTTCGGGCTCTTCGGTTTTCACAATGGTCAGACGCGGGGTAACGTCCACGCCGTAATCCGCCGCAGTTTTTTCATCCAGCGGCTTCTTCTTGGCCTTCATGATGTTGGGCAGCGACGCATAACGTGGCTCGTTCAGCCGCAGATCGACTGTGACGATTGTGGGCATTTTGACCTTAATCTTTTGCAGCCCACCATCGACCTCGCGTGTGACAACGGCATGATCACCCTCAACATCGAGCGCGGAGGCAAAGGTGCCTTGTGACCAGCCCAGCAGAGCCGAAAGCATCTGACCGGTTGCGTTCATATCGTTGTCGATGGCCTGCTTGCCCGCAATAACAAGGCCCGGCGCTTCGGCATCGATCACCGCCTTAAGAATTTTAGCGACTGCGAGTGGTTCGATATCTGTGTGGACGTCGTCTGCAGCGATCACGAGGATGGCACGGTCCGCGCCCATGGCGAGGGCGGTCCGCAAGGTCTCTTGCGACTGCTTGACACCGATTGATACCGCTATGACTTCTTCGGCCTTTCCTGCTTCTTTCAGGCGGATCGCTTCTTCAACAGCGATTTCGTCGAACGGGTTCATCGACATCTTCACATTGGCGAGGTCGACACCTGATCCGTCCGACTTCACGCGGACTTTCACGTTGTAATCGATCACGCGCTTGACGGGCACGAGCACCTTCATGCGTCTTGTCTCCTTGACTGTTACGAACCGCTCAGCGGTCCGGCCTCTCGCTATGAGGCTTCACCTCTCGCTTCTCAGCGGTGTGATACAGAAGAGTCGACGCTTGAAACAGAGCAAAATCGTCACGTTTCGGCTCAGCGACGTCGCGTTTTTTATGTTTTTGCGTGTCTCAGCGGTTCGCTCCGGGCACCCATAAGACATCTTGGGTGCCAGCCTCGTTCGCCATGCGGGCAGCAACGAAAAACCAGTCTGACAACCTGTTGAGGTAGCGGACAGCCTCGGTATTGATCTCTTCCATGGTGGCAAGCTCGACCGTCAGCCTTTCCGCCCGCCGTGCGACAGTCCGACAGAGGTGCAAATTGGCAGAAAGCTGCGACCCTCCCGGCAGGATAAAACTGCGCAACGGCTCAAGGACATCGTTCATTGCATCGATCTCGGCCTCAAGCCGGGCCACCTGACCCTTTGTCATACGCAGCGGCGTGTATTCGGCCTCACTGTCCTTTTCCATTTCAGGGCGACAAAGATCCGCCCCTAGATCGAACAGATCGTTTTGGATCATCGCCAGGGCGTCGTCTGTGTCACCCGAGGTGTGAAGGCGCGCCAGACCGACCGTCGCGTTGACCTCGTCGACGGTCCCATAGCTGTTAACGCGCAGCGAATGCTTCGCGACACGCGCGCCATTGCCGAGCGCGGTTTCGCCTGCATCGCCGGTTTTTGTATAAATCTTGCTCAGAACAACCATGATTGGCCTCGTCTTCTACATTCTTTTTCGGACTATTGCCCTGTCTCGCCTCTGACGTAGACGAACAGCAAAATCAAAGCGACCGCAGCGAATTGCGCGAACAGGCGCCATCGCATGTACTTGTTCGAACGTTTCGCATTGTCCAGACCTTCCTTGCCAAAACTGCTTATGCCGCGCGCGAGTATCAGGCCCACGATGCCACAGGCTATGACGGCTGTGATGAACAGGGGGTCGTTCAACATTGGCTTGCTCCGCTTTCTTATGTCTGTCGGGCAA